>JBFIUJ010000065.1:0-10532 GCA_041607595.1 Gemmatimonadales bacterium
CAGGGCGAGGATGCGCTCGGCGTGGGCGGCCGCCTCCGCTGGAGTGGCGGCCAGCTTGACCCCACCGGCCTTCCCCCGCCCGCCGGCATGCACCTGCGCCTTGACCACGACGGTGCCGCGCAGCCGGCGCGCGATGGCCTCGGCCTCCGCGGGGGTCGCGGCCACGTCGCCGTCGGCCATGGGGATGCCCGCCTGCTTCAGCAGCACCCGCGCCTGATACTCGTGTAGGTTCACGCGTCCCTCGCTATCGTCGTTCCGGTTTCGCCCCGGAGGGCCGCCGGGCCCTCCGCCAAGTGACCGATGACCGCCTTCTCGCCGCCGCCGCGGACGAACGCCACCGCGGCTTCCACCTTGGGCTGCATGCTCCCCGCGCCGAGCGTCCCGCTGCCGAGGAGCGCCTCGGCCTGCGCCAGCGAGAGCCGCCGCAGCGGGCGGGCCGCGTCGGTGCCCCACCCCTCGTAGACGGCGTCGACGTCGGTCAGGATGGCGAGGACCTGCGCCCGGAGGTCCTGGGCCAGGATCGCCGCTACCCGGTCCTTGTCCACGACCGCGTCGACGCCTTCGAGGCCGCTGGTGGGATCCCGATAGACCGGCGGGCCGCCGCCCCCCGACGCGATCACGATGACGCCCTGGTCCACCAGGCGCCGAATGACCTCGGCTTCGTGGACGTGCTGGGGGCGTGGGCTCGCCGCCAACCGGCGCCACCGCCCCGCCCCGTCCCGGCCCACCGGGATCCCGAGGTCACCGAGCCGTGCCGCCTCGGCCGGGTCCAGCGCGTGGCCCACCGGCTTGGCCGGGGTCGCGAGCGCCGGGTCTGCCGGGTCCACGTGGGTCTGGGTGATCAGGGTCACGACCTCCCGCCCGACCCCGGCGCCCTCCAACCCGTTTTGGAGCGACTGCTGCAGCATGTAGCCGATCCACCCCGCCGTGCCGGCCACCAGCACCCCGAGCGGGAGGGGCTCGACCACACCCCGCGCCAATTCGTTGCGGACGAGCTCGTCGCCCACCTGCGGCCCGTTCCCATGGACGATCGCGATGCGCCAGCCCGTCTGCGCCAGCTCCACGATGGGTGCGACGCTTTCGCGCGCGTGGCGAAACTGGTTGGTGATCGTGGGACGCTCACCCGCGCGGGCGAGGGCGTTGCCACCGAGCGCGACCACGATGCGGCGGGCCACGTCGGCGGGCGGGTGCGAAAAGTCCTGCAAGGTAGTCCCTCCCCCTGGACCGTTCAAGACAAGGCTAGGGCTCGACCGGCGCCGATTCGCGCAGCACCTGCCGGAGGGCCTCGAGCGCACGGCCGAATCGATCCCAGTCTCCGATGCGGAGGGCGGAATCGGCGCTGTCCATCCAACGGCACGCCTCGTCGAGGGGACCGAGCGGCCCAACACCGGGCGGGGTGGGCACGACCGATCCCTCGAGGTTGTCCCAGGCCTCGGCGAGGCTCCGCCCCGCCCCGAGCCGACCGGGCGTCGCCACGCTCCACCAGACGGCGAGCGGGCGGCGGTCGGGAGCCGCGGCGTAGAAGGCCTGGGTGGCCACCAGGCCCGGCGCGCCGGGAAGGTAGCCCACCGGTCCGGGGAGGAGCTCGGCACCGGCTTGGCGGATCGAGTCGCGGAGCTGCTCGAAGAGGGGGAACCGTCCCCAGCGGCGGGCGATCTCCTCCGGGCCGGGCAGCGCCGCCTCGTCTCCGAACCGGGTGACGGAGAGGCCCGGCACCCCGGCGGTGAGGCCGGCATGGAGCACGGCGTGGACCGCTCGGCCCGCGGCCACTTGGTAGGCGGACCCGTAGGCGAGTGGGTGACCCTGCGCCCCCCAGAGGTGAACGGGCGGGTCCGGCTCGGCCCGTGGCGCCCGCTTCCCGGCGAGGGGCCCAAGACCCCATCGGTCGCCCGCCAGCACGCGCCGCTGCACCTGGAAGAGCTCCTCGGGATAGGCCAGTAGGGTCAGCAGCTCGGCCGGGATCGCCGCCGCGTCCTGCACGATCTCCCCCGACAGCCCGGCCCAGCGCTGGGCGAGAAGCGGGGCCCCCGGACGGAGGTAGACCTCGGTGCGACCGTCCGGGTGGACCACGCCGAGGAACCCAGCCTGGACGCTCGAGACCCGGCGCCCGCGCCAGGGCACTCTCGGGGTCAGGGGAAACGACTCGCTGACCACGAACCCGTCGGAGACCCAGAGGAGGCTCCCACCGACCAGCCGAGGAGCGGCGTCGTTCCACTCGGCAAAGGGCGCCAGGCGGGAGAGTCGGGCCCTGGGGGAGCGATGCCATTGGAGCCGAACGTCCGGGCCGACGGGCGCGAGGAGCCGTCCGGCCTGGAGCGCCCAGGCCAGGACGGCCCGACGAGGCCACGCGCCGGGGACGACGCCCCTCGGCATCGAGTCGAGCCGATAGGTGGTCGCGCCGGGGTGGAGCGATCCCTCGGGGAGATCCGTGAAGGTCAGGAGCCCGGGGTAGGCCAGAGTGTCTCCCCACTGATAGGAGACGAGCCCTCCGGCCGCGGTGGTCCGGTCGTCGGCCACCGCGCTCAGCGAGACGCCTCCCTCCGCACGCTGGCGGGTGAGCAGCCACACCGGCCGGAGGCCCAGGGGGCCGCCGATCGGCCCGGGACTCACCGCGAGGACGGCGCCTCCCCCCGAATCACCGGTCGCGAGTCGGCCCGCCCGCTCGCGGTCCCAGACGGGAAGGCGCGGGGTCGGCGCGGGGGCGGGGTTGGCCGTCCCCAGCGGGCTCCGGAGGGCGATGCCCTCGAGGTCGTAGGCGAGACCATCGAGCCGGCGCCCGAGCCCGGGCTCGACCGGCGCCGGGCCGGTGTCGGCCAGGGCGGGCACCACCACCAACCCGCCCACCGCGGCGATCGCGAGCACCAGCCAGCCCGCGAGGACGTAGTGGGGCCGAGCGCCCCAGGCCCAGGCGGCGGAGAGCAGGGAGGTCATGAGACACGTTCCGGCGAGGGCGTAGGCGGCGGCCATCCGGACCTGCCATCCGGCATCCAGGGTGGGGCCCAGGCCTGCCACCAGCTCGAACGGCGCCAGCACGAACCCCCAGGCAATCGCCAGGGCCAGCGCCGTCAGGAGGAGCCCGAGGTGGCGGCGCGCATGATCACTGATGGCCAGTCGCCGCTCGGTCCACCGGAGCGAGCCGATCACGAGGTAGAGGAGCGTCACCAGGCCCAGCCCGGTGAGGGCCAGGACCATCCCGAATCCCTGGAGCACCCGCCACAGGGGGAGCTGGCCGATGTAGAGACCGAGGTCCCGATGGAGCACGGGGTCCCGGACGCCGTAGACGATCCCCTCCCAGGCCAGCGCCACGGTGGCCCACTCCCGACTCATCCCGACGCCCACCAGGATGCCCAACACCAGCCCCGCCACCGCCGCCGCCCAGGCGAGTCCCCGAGGCGTCACGGCGGAGCGGATCTCGAGATTGGCCAGGTTGTGGGGAACCTCTACCGACCCGATGGCGCGGCAGATGACGAGGAGGTGCCCGGTAAACCAGGCGGCGGCCACCGTGATCGCGGCGAGATCCAGGGAGCCGCGGAGGAGATGCCAACCGGTGAGAAACGAGGCGCCCCCCGGGGCGGCGTCGGCGGCCCACCAGCGGTCGGCCAGGACCGGCGCGGCCCAGCGGCCCGCGAACAGCAGGGCGACCGCGGCGGCGATCACCGCGGCCCAGCGACCGCGGGCCCCCATGCGCGTCAGCCCCGCACGCCCTCCCCGGCGAGCCAGTCCATGACCTCCGCCTGGTAGCGCGCGAGGGCCGCCCGCTCCGTCGCCTCGAAGCGCAGCACCAAGATCGGTTGGGTGTTGGAGGACCGCACCAGGCCCCAGCCCTTGGGGAAGGTCATCCGCACCCCATCGATCGTGTTGACGGGGTACCGGGCGGCGAAGTGCTCGGCGGCACGACGGACGATCTCGAACTTGGTGTCGTCCGGACAGTCCACCCGGATCTCCGGGGTGGCGTGCGTCTCCGGCAGGTCGGCGAGGAGGGGTGCCAGGCCGCCGGCTCCCCGGGACACGATCTCCAACAGCCGGGCGGCCGCGAACAGCGCGTCGTCGAAGCCGTAGTAATCGCCCCCGAAGAACATGTGGCCGCTCATCTCCCCGGCGATGGGCGCCTGGAGCTCTTTCATCCGCGCCTTGATGAGGGAGTGGCCGGTCTTCCACATCTCGGGGCGGGCGCCGGCAGCGGCCAGGGCCTGGGGCAGCACTTCGGAGCACTTCACGTCGAAGATGACGGGCGTGCCGGGCCCAAAGCGGCGGACGGCGTCCCGGCCGAAGAGCACGAGCAGCTGATCGCCGAAGAGGACGCGGCCGGTCTCGTCCACCGCGCCGATCCGGTCGGCGTCGCCGTCGAAGGCGATGCCCAGCTCGGCGCCAGTCCGGCGGACGGCCTCCTGGAGATCCCGGAGGTTCTCCGGCACGGTGGGATCCGGATGGTGGTTGGGGAAGGTGCCGTCCGACTCGCAGAAGAGGGGCGTGACCTCCGCGCCGAGCCCCTCGAGGACGGACACCGCGATCACGCTCCCGACGCCGTTGCCGCAGTCCACCACGACCGTGACGGGACGTGCGATCGCGTTCCGGTCCAGGATCGCCTGGCGATACTTGGCCAGAACCGAGCCATCGGCCTCCTCTCCGCCCGGGGGCCCCTGGCGCCACGATTCCTGGGTGATCACGTCGTACAGGCCCAGGATATCGTCGCCATGCAGGGACGACCCGCCGAGGACCATCTTGAACCCGTTGAACTCGGGCGGGTTGTGGGAGCCGGTGACCTGCATGCCGCCGTCGGTGCCGAGGGCGTACACCGAGAAGTAGAGCGCCGGCGTCGGCAGCATGCCCACGTCCACGGCCGTGCCTCCGGCGTCCGCGATGCCTTCCCGAACGGCGGCGGCAAGCGCCTCTCCGGAGGGGCGGTTGTCGCGACCCACGGTCAGGCGGGGGGCGCGCCCGAGCCGGGCCCAGCCGGCGGACGCGAAGGCGCGGCCGAGGGCCCGGGCGAAGGCCGGGGTGAGCTCCCGGTCCACGAGGCCCCGCACGTCGTACTGGCGGAAGATGGACTTGGGCACCTGCATCGGCGTCACCGGCCCGCGAGCGGCAGCGCCTGCTCGAGCAGGCTCCGCGCGCTATCGAAGGAGACTTGGATCGCCTCGGCCGGCCACACCCCGAAGAGGAGGATGACACCGACCGAGACGGCGAGGACGCCGGCGGCGGTCCGGGGCAGCAGCGACCCCACGGCGGGCGCGCCGGCGGGCGCGGGCTTCATGTAGGCCGCCATGACTACCGGCAGGTAGTAGCCGGCCGACACCACGCTCGTCACCACGAGCACGACGGCCAGGATCCACTGTCCCTCCGCGACGACCGAGGAGAGCATGAACCACTTGCCGATGAACCCGGCCGTGCCGGGGAAGCCGAGGAGCGACAGCATGCACACGCTGAGCCCGAAGGCCATCCACGGCCTGGTCCGGCCCAGTCCGGCAATGTCGTCCAGGGTGACGTCCCGCTCGCCCTTCCCGCCGAGGGCGGCGAGGAGTCCGAAGCTCGCCAGGGTGGTGACCCCGTACGCGGCGAGGTAGAACAGGACGGCGGCGGCGCTCAGCCGGCTTCCGGGCCAGACCGCCACGAGCAGGTAGCCCGCGTGGGCGACCGAGCTGTAGGCCAGCATCCGCTTGAGCGGACGCTGGACCAGCGCGGCCAGGTTGCCGACCACCATCGTGGCGATCGCGAGGATGGCGACGATGGGCTGCCATAGGTCGGCGGCGCCGCCGAATCCCACCATGAGGATCCGCACCAAGGCGAGGAAACCGGCCGCCTTCACCCCCGTCGCCATGAACCCGGTGATCGGCGTCGGGGCGCCATCGTAGGCGTCCGGCGCCCACATGTGGAACGGGACCGCCGAGATCTTGAACGCGAACCCGATGAGCAGGAGCCCGAGCCCCAGGCTCCCCAGGAGCGGGGTGCCGCCGGCGGAGAACTGGGTGCCGATCAGGCTGATGTTCGTGGTCCCGGTGGCCCCGTAGACCAGCGCGATGCCGTAGAGCAGGAACCCGGAGGCGAAGGCGCCGATCAGGAAATACTTGAGGGCGGCCTCGGCCGAGAAGACGCTGCGCCGGTCGAACCCGGTGAGCACGTACACCGCGACCGACATCACCTCGAGCCCGAGGAAGACGACGATGAGGTCCGAGGCCCCACCCAGGAACATCATGCCCGCGGTCGCCAGCAGCAGGAGGCAGTAGTACTCGGGAGCGACCATGCCCTCCCGCTCCAGGTAGCCCAGCGAGAGGGCGATCGTCACCGCGGCGGTGAGGAGGAAGACCGCGCTGGACCCGAACCGGAACGCGTCGACCGCCATCATCTGCGGGATGCCCACCGCCGTGGCGCCGCCGCCCCAGAGCACCCCGAGGGCCACCGCCGAGGCCCCGACACTCGCCAGGGCGAGCCATCCGGCCAATCGACTGTCCCCCGCGGTGCGGTGCCGCCAGCTGAGCACCAGCAAGACGATCAGCGCCCCGGCGGACAGGACGATCTCGGGCAGCAGGGCCACCGTGATGCCGAGCGGGGTCGCGAGATCGAGGGGGCTCACCGCAGGAGCTCCGGCGGACGGGCGGGGGCGGCGGACGGCGCGGCCGGGCGGGCCTGGACCGGCTCCACGAACTCGACGAAGCGCTTGCTGGACGGCTCCATCCGGCGGAGCACGGGGGCGGGGTAGAGGCCGAGCCAGAGGATGCCGGCGAGCAGCGGGGCCAACACGACCAGCTCACGCCGGGTGAGGTCCGGGATCTGCTCGTTGGCCGGCTTGTCCAGCGGGTTGAAGATCATGCGCTGCAGGGCCCAGAGGAGGTAGGCGGCGGCGAAGATGACGCCGGTGGTGGCGATGCCGGTGGCCCACGGGTGGGCCTCGAAGCTCCCCACCAGCACCAGGAACTCGCCCACGAATCCGTTGAGCCCGGGCAGCCCGATGGAGGAGAGGGCCACGACGGTGAGGATCAGGCTGAACACCGGCACGACCCGCGCGATCCCGCCGAAGTCGTCGATCCGGCGCGTGTGGCGGCGCTCGTAGATCATCCCGACCAGGAAGAAGAGCGCGCCGGTCGAGATGCCGTGGCTGATCATGATCATGAGCGCGCCCTGGACGCTCTGCACGGTGGCGGCCCAGATGCCCAGCATCACGAAGCCGAGGTGGCTGACCGAGGAGTAGGCGACGAGCTTCTTCACGTCCGGCTGCACCATGGCGACGAGCGCGCCGTACACGATCCCGATCACGGCCAGGGCCACGACCAGGAGGCTCACGGCCGGGCTCAGCGCCACCTCGGGGAAGAAGGGCACGGCGAACCGGAGGAACCCGTAGGTGCCCATCTTGAGCAGCACGCCGGCCAGGATCACGCTCCCGGCGGTGGGGGCCTCGACGTGCGCGTCCGGGAGCCACGTGTGGAACGGGAAGATCGGCACCTTGATGGCGAACGCGAGGGCGAACGCGGCGAAGAGCCACGGGGCCGATCCGCCGAGCACGCCGACGTTGCTGAGCACGGCGTCGTAGGAGAAGTCGAGGACCCCGGTGGCAGCGCCGATCTTCCACACCATCACCAGGATGGCCACCAGCATCAGGAGGGAGCCGGCCATGGTGTAGATGAAGAATTTGATCGCCGCGTAGAGCCGGTTCTCCCCGCCCCACATCCCGATGATGAAGTACATCGGGATCAGCATGACCTCCCAGAACACGTAGAACACGAAGAGGTCGAGCGACACGAACACCCCGAGCATGCCCGTCAGCAGGGTGAGCAGCATGGCGTAGTAGCCGCGCTCCCGCTCGGTGATGTAGCTCCAGCTCCCCAGGACCGCCAACGGCATGGTCAGGGTGGAGAGCAGGACCATGAACAGGGAGATCCCGTCGATGCCCACGCGGTAATGGATGCCCCAGTCGGGGAGCCAGGGGGCGGAGGCGGCGAACTGCATGGTCGCCCCGGCCGGGTCGTAAGCCCACCACAGGCCGGCGGAGGCCACGAACTCGAGGGTGGTCACCGCCAGGGCGATGCGCTTGGCGGCCGCGGCGGGCGCGACCAGGACCACCACCGTCCCGAGCAGCGGGAGGAGCAGCAGCGCGGGGATGATCCAGCGCTCGTAGCCGATCGCGATCAGATACTGGGTCATCGGCTCACCCCGTCACGACGCGGAGCACCCAGAGGGCGCCCGCCAGGAAGAGCACGACGTAGAAGCCCACCTGGCCGGTCTGCAGCCGGCTCCCGACCCAGCCGAAGGCTCGGGCCAGCCGGGCCGAGCCGTTCACCCCGACCCCGTCCACCGCCCCCTGGTCCACGCCCTTCCAGAGGACCACCCGGCTCAGCCAGACGAGCGGCCGGACGATCGCGGCGTCGTACAGCTCATCCACGTAGTACTTGCGGGCGAGCACCCGGGCGAAGCCCCGCTCGGCCGGCGCCTCCCGGGCGGGGAGGATCGGCCGCCCCACGGTGAGCCGCCAGCCGAGCACGAGCCCCCCGATCGCGACCGCGCTGGCGAGGGCGATGAGCGCGGCCTCGGTGGCGCCGTGGGGGAGCTCGAGGACGCCGAAGGCCCGGGCCGGCGCGGTGACCGGCGCCAGCCAGCGCTCGAGGGCGTGGTGCCCGCCCACGAAGCTCGGCAGGTTGATCGCGCCGCCGATCACGCTGAGCACCCCGAGCACCACCAGCGGCCCGGTCATGATCCAGGGCGCCTCATGGAGGTGGGGGCGGGCGGCGGCATCGGTCCGGTTCTGGCCGAAGAACGTCATCACCATCAGGCGCGCCATGTAGAACGCGGTGATCGCCGCGGCGGCGACCCCCAGGCCCCAGAAGACGTAGTAGAGGGGCTGGTCCGCGCCGCGGACGAAGGCGAAGGCCAGGATCTCGTCCTTCGAGAAGAACCCGGCCAGCGGGAAGATCCCGGCGATGGCCAGGGTGGCCGCGAGCATGAGACCGAAGGTCCACGGCATGGCGGTGCGGAGGCCGCCCATGTTGCGCATGTCCTGCGCGTCGTCGTGCAGGTGGGCCTCGTGGTAGGCGTGGTGCATCGCGTGGATCACGCTGCCGGCGCCCAAGAAGAGGAGCGCCTTGAAGAACGCATGGGTGACCAGGTGGAAGATGCCCGCCACGTAGGCGCCGGTACCCACGGCCAGGAACATGTACCCCAGCTGGGAGACGGTGGAGTAGGCCAGCACCTTCTTGATGTCGTTTTGCCTGAGGCCGATCGTGGCCGCGTAGAGCGCGGTCACGGCGCCCACCCCCGCCACGACGGCGCTCGACACCGGGGCCATCGCGAAGAGCACGTTGGTGCGGGCGACGAGGTAGACCCCGGCGGTGACCATCGTGGCGGCATGGATCAGGGCCGAGACCGGCGTCGGGCCGGCCATCGCGTCGGGGAGCCAGGTGTAGAGCGGGATCTGGGCGGACTTCCCGGCGCAGCCCAGGAAGAGGAACAGGGTGATCGCGGTGACCGTCGCCCCGCCCAGGGCGAGGGTGGCCGGGGCCTGGCGGGCCACGGTGGCGAAGTCGAGGGACCCGACGGACCACCACAGCAGGAACATGGCCACGAGAAACCCGAAGTCGCCGATCCGGTTCACGATGAAGGCCTTCTTGCCCGCGTCCGCGTTGGCCTTGTCGTTGAACCAGAACCCGATCAGCAGGTAGGAGCAGAGCCCGACGCCCTCCCACCCGATGAACATCACCGGGAAGCTGGACCCCAGGACCAGCACCAGCATGAACACGACGAACAGGTTCAGGTAAGAGAAGTACCGGGCGTAGCCCGGGTCCGCCTTCATGTACCCGACGCTGAAGAGGTGGATCAGGCTCCCGACCCCGGTCACCACCAGGAGCATGACGACCGCGAGCTGATCCACCTGGAACGCGAAGTCCACTTGCAGGGCGTCCACCGGCAGCCAGGTCCACAGGGTGACCACCACCGGCGTGACCGGCCCGGCCTGCCACAGCTCGATGAACACCCCGACCGCGACGGCGAACGCGCCGAGCAGGACGCCGGGCCCCACCAGGGAGACGGCGGTCTTGGCGTCGGGGCGGATCAGCGCGAGGGCGCCGTTCACCAGGAACCCCGCGAGCGGCAGGGCCACCGCGAGCCAGACGAGCTGGACCATCGAGCCTCCGAGGGCTCCCTGCGCGGGCGGAGCGAGCAAGGCGGCGAGCATCTAGCCCTGGAGCAGGTTCATGGTCTTCAGGTCCACGGTCTCGGTGTGGCGGTAGATGGCGAGGATGATGGCGAGGCCGACGGCGGCCTCGGCCGCGGCGACCGTCATCACGAAGAACACCATCACCTGCCCCGCCATCCCGTGGTACTGGGCGAAGGCCACGAACGAGAGGTTGACCGCGTTGAGCATGAGCTCGATGCACATGAACAGCACGATGGCGTTGCGCCGGAGCAGCACGCCGGCGACGCCGATGCTGAAGAGCACGGCGGAGAGGGCGAGGGACGGACCGAGCAGCATCACAGCCTCCGCTTCGCGAGCACGACTGCGCCGACGATCGCCGCCAAGAGCAGGATCGAGGTGATCTCGAACGGGA
>JBFIUJ010000066.1:0-10443 GCA_041607595.1 Gemmatimonadales bacterium
CCCAGGTGCTCCTTGGGCGTCACGTAGCAGAGCATCGCGGTGCCGTACCACCCGATCATCGCGGCGCCGATCGCGCTCGTGATGTGGTCGTAGCCGGGCGCGATGTCCGTGGTGAGCGGCCCCAGGGTGTAGAACGGCGCCTCGTCGCACCAGGCCAGCTGCTTCTCCATGTTCTCCCGGATCAGGTGCATGGGGATGTGGCCCGGCCCCTCGTTCATGACCTGCACGTCGTACTCCCAGGCGACCTTGGTCAGCTCGCCCTGGGTCTCGAGCTCCGCGAACTGGGCGGCGTCATTCGCGTCGGCGATGCTGCCGGGGCGCAGCCCGTCACCCAGCGAGAAGGAGACGTCGTAGGCCTGCATGATCTCGCAGATCTCGCGGAAGCGGGTGTAGAGGAAGCTCTCCTGATGGTGGGCCAGGCACCACTTCGCCATGATCGAGCCGCCGCGGGAGACGATGCCCGTCACCCGCTCGGCGGTGAGGGGGATGTAGCGGAGCAGCACGCCCGCGTGCACCGTGAAGTAGTCCACCCCCTGCTCCGCCTGCTCGATGAGCGTGTCCCGGTAGATCTCCCAGGTCAGCTCCTCGGGAACGCCGCCCACCTTCTCCAGCGCCTGGTAGATCGGGACCGTTCCGATCGGCACCGCGGCGTTCCGGACGATCCACTGGCGGGTCTCGTGGATCTGGGCGCCGGTGGAGAGATCCATCACCGTGTCCGCGCCCCAGAGCGTGGCCCAGCGCAGCTTCTCCACCTCGTCGTCGATCGAGGAGCTGACGATCGAGTTCCCGATGTTCGCGTTGATCTTCACGTGGAAGGCCCGGCCGATGATCATCGGCTCGAGCTCGGGATGGTTCACGTTCGCCGGGATGATGGCCCGGCCCCGCGCCACCTCGCTCCGCACCCGCTCCACCGGCATGCCCTCCCGGATCGCGACGAACTCCATCTCCGGAGTGACTTCGCCCCGGCGGGCGTAGTGGAGCTGGGTGACCGGCCCCCGCCCGCGGTACACCGGGCGCCGGAGGCCGGCCGGCATCTCCGCCTCGACGCCCGACGCTCGGTCCGCGACCGCTTCCACGTCGCGCTCCAGGATCCACCCTCGGCGGAGCGGCGGCAGCCCCTCGCGGACGTCGTGGCCCTGCGGCCCGCTGGTGTCGTACACCCGGAGCGGCGGCTCGCCGCCGGAGAGCGCGATCTCGCGCATCGGCACGCGGATCCCGGACGGGCCGTGCGCGTATGCCTTGGTGGAGCCGGGGAACGCCTCCTCGAACGAGGTGGCGGGGGAAACGGTGGTGGCCATGATTCGCTCCTTCCGCAAACCGCTGGCGGGGCGCGAGGCCACTCCGGGGGGCCGCGCTCCCTTCGCCGGTATCAGCCGGATCAGGTTCCAAGGGTACGCTCTCAATCCCGCGCGCGCGGGATGCCCCTGGCGGTCGTCGAAGGGTACCGGATGCGCCGGGCCTGGTCAATCCAAATAGCCCCTGGTTTGCGGCGGACCGCCGGCCGAGGCAGCTTCACCGGACCGATGAGCTACGATCACCCTCTTCAGGTCGGCGCCGACGCGATCGACGACCTCGACCACGTCAACAACGTGGTCTTTCTGCAGTGGATCCAGGACGCGGCCGCGGCTCACTGGACCGCGCTCACCACGCCGGAGCAGCGGGACCGGGTCGCGTGGGTGGTGATCCGGCACGAGGTGGACTACCTGCGGCAGGGCTTCGTGGGCGACCGGCTCGTCGCCTCGACCTGGGTCGGGGAGGTCTCGGCCGCCACCTGCGAGCGCTTCACCCGGATCCGCCGGCCGGCCGACGGGGCCGATCTGGTCCGAGCCCGGAGCGTCTGGTGCGCCTACGACCCGGGGAAGGCGCGGCCGCGGCGGATCGACGACGCCCTCCTGGCGATCTTCCGGTCTCCCGGCGTGAGCACCCCGCCGACCGACGGCGCCTAGCGCGGGGCCGCTACCGGTCCGCCAGCGCCATCGCGATCTCCGCCGCCACGGCGGCGTTCCGGCGCAGGAGCGCGAGGTTGGCGCCCACACTCGCCCGGTCGGTGAGCTCGGCCACGCGGCGCAGCAGGTACGGCGTGAGGTTCTTGCCGCGGATCCCCTCGGCCTCCGCCTCCCCGGTCGCCCGGACGATCGCGGATTCGATCCGCTCCGGGGCGAGTGCGGCTGCCTCGGGGCACGGCACGCAGACCAGAAGCCCCGCCGCGAGGCCGTCCTCCCAGGCCGCCCGCGCCAGCTGCGCCGCCTCCGCCGCCGTCTCCACCCGCGCGTCGAGCGGGAGCGCGCTCTCCCGGCACCAGAACGCCGGGAGCACGTCCGTGCCGTACCCGATCACCGGCACGCCCCAGGTCTCGAACCACTCGAGCGTCGCCGGGAGATCGAGGATGGCCTTCGCCCCGGAGCAGACCACAAGCGCCGGCGTGCGCGCCAGCTCGGGGAGGTCCGCCGAGACGTCCGCCGTCCCGCCGCGGTGCACCCCGCCGATCCCGCCGGTCGCCAACACCTTGATACCCGCCAGATGAGCGCCGATCAGCGTGCCGGCCACCGTCGTCGCCCCGTCCCCGCCGCGGGCCAGTGCCCAGGGCAGGTCTCGCCGGCTCACCTTGGGCAGCGCCCGCCCGCCGCGGGCGACGGCCACCAGCTCCGAGTCCTCCAGCCCGACGCGGATCTCCCCGCCCAGCACCGCGACCGTGGCCGGGGTGGCCCCGCCCTCCGTCACCGCGCGCTCCAGGTCGCGGGCCAGAGCCAGGTTCTCGGGCCAGGGGAGGCCGTGTGCGATCACGGTGGACTCCAGGGCGACCACTGCGTCGCCGAGCGCCAGAGCGGCCTCGACCTCCGGGTGCAGTGACAGCGACGGATTCATGGACGCCTCGCGCGCGGGGGGGCCCGCCCAAGATACCGCGCGCGGCCGCCGTCGCCTCCCTCGGCCCACGCGGCGGGTCTTCCCCCGGCCCGTGACCCTGACCACCTTCCCCCCGCCCCTCACTCTCGCGCGGGAGACCCGATGGCGAACGCATCTCCGGGAGCGCAGCTCGCCCGGACCTGGTCCCGGCTGCACCGCCTGCCCGGCGGCGCTTGGCTGTTCAGCCGCCTGCTGGGCCGGATGGTGCCCTACACCGGGACGATCGGCGCCACGGTGAGGGCGCTCGAGCCGGGGTACGCCCGGGTGGAGCTGAGGGACCGACGCCGGGTGCGGAACCACCTTCGCTCCATCCACGCGGTGGCGTTGGTGAACCTGGGCGAGGTGACGAGCGGCCTGGCGATGCTGATGGCCCTCCCCCCGAGCGTCCGGAGCATCGTGACCGGGCTCTCCATCGAATACCTGAAGAAGGCGCGGGGAACGCTGGTCGCGGAGTGCCGCACGGCCGTGCCGGCGGTCACGGGGCGCCTGGAGCACGAGGTCCGCGCGGACATCCGTGACGCCGCCGGCGACGTGGTCGCCCGCACGACCGTGCGCTGGCTGCTGGACGTCGGGTGAGCGGGCTCGCGACGCCCCTGACCCGCCACGCGGGGATCGAGGTGCCCCTGCTCTGCGGCGCGATGTACCCCTGCAGCAACCCGGAGCTCGTGGCGGCCGTCTCCGACGCCGGCGGCCTCGGCGTGCTCCAGCCCATCTCCCTCACCTACGTCCACGGGCACGACTTCCGCGAGGGGCTGCGCCTGATCCGCCGCCTGACGTCCAAGCCGATCGGGATGAACGCGCTGATCGAGCGGTCGTCGCGGGCCTACCACGATCGGATGGTCCGCTGGGTCTCGCTCGCGCTGGAGGAGGGGGTCCGGTTCTTCGTCACCTCGCTCGGCGAT
The DNA here is from genome assembly GCA_041607595.1 of Gemmatimonadales bacterium. Lineage (GTDB taxonomy): Bacteria > Gemmatimonadota > Gemmatimonadetes > Gemmatimonadales > GWC2-71-9 > JBFIUJ01. The sequence goes on from JBFIUJ010000066.1 coordinate 3,807, forward strand.
CCGCGCTGGGTCGTGGATCGGGTCCACGCCGTGGGTGGCGTGGTCTACCACGACGTGACCGCGCGGAAGTGGGCGCTGAAGGGGCGCGACGCCGGCGCAGACGGCCTCATCGCGGTCAACGCGCGCGCCGGAGGACACGCCGGGCCGACGGGGGCGGAGGCCCTGCTCGCGGAGATCGGCGACCTCGGCCTGCCCGTCGTGTGCGCCGGCGGCATCGGCACGGAGCGGGAGTTCGCCGACGCCCTGGCCCTGGGCTACGCCGGCTGCCAGCTGGGGACCCGCTTCATCGCCACGGACGAATGCCGGGCGAGTGCCGCCTACAAGGACGCGATCGTGCGCGCCGAGGAGTCGGACATCGTCTTGAGCGAGCGGATCACCGGGGTGCCGGTCGCGGTGATCCGGACCCCCTACATCGAGCGGATGGGGCTTCGGGCCGGACGCCTGGCCCGATGGATGCTCCGCGGCCGCCGCACCAAGCACTGGATGCGGACGATCTACGCGCTGCGGGCGCTCTGGCAGCTGAAGCGCGCCTCCTTGGACGAGAGCGGGTCGCGGGACTACTGGCAGGCGGGGAAGAGCGTCGCCGGCATCCGGGCGATCGAGCCGGCCGGCGCGATCGTGCGCCGGTTTGCGGCCGAGGCCCGGCAACGGGCCGCGCGGGCGGCGGGCTGAGGATCAGCCCGCTCCGGGCGGTGCGTCCAGGACCTCGCGGACCTTGGTGGTGAGCGCGTCGGGCGTGAAGGGCTTCTGCAGGAACGCCACGCCGGGATCCAGGACGCCGTGGTGGGCGATTGCCCCGTCGGTGTAGCCGGACACGAACAGCACCCGCATCTCGGGCCGCTCGGGGCCGAGCCGCCGGGCCAGCTTGGCCCCGCTGTCGCCGGTCATGATGACGTCGGTGAGCAGTAGGTGGATCGGCCCGGGGTAGTCGTGCGCCACCGTCAGCGCGTCCTCCGCGCTCTTGGCGCTGAGGATCTTGTAGCCGTGGCGGCCGAGGATGCGCTCGGCGAGCCGGCGGACGGCGGCCTCGTCCTCCACCAGCAGCACCGTTTCCGACCCGTGGACGGGAACGTCTTCCACGCCCGACAGGGCTTCCGCCTCGTCGAGCTCCGCCCGCGGCAGCAGGACGGTGAACCGCGCCCCCTGGCCCGGCGCGCTCACGACTTCCACGTCTCCCCCGGCCTGCCGGACGATCCCATACACCGTGGCCAGCCCCAGGCCGGTCCCCTTCCCCTTCTCCTTCGTCGTGAAGAAGGGCTCGAAGATGTGCCGGCGCGTCTCGGCATCCATGCCGACGCCCGTGTCGGTGACCGAGAGCAGGACGTGTGGCCCGGGCTGGAGCCCGGGCGGCATCCGCCCCTTGGGATCGGGCAGCGCCACGTTGCGGGTCTCGATGGTGAGGCGCCCGCCGTCCGGCATCGCGTCCCGCGCGTTGACCGCGAGGTTGATGATGACCTGCTCCAGCTGTCCCTGGTCGCAGCGGACCGGGCCGAGCCCCGGCTCCAGGTCGGTCAGGAGCGCGATGTCTTCCCCGATCAGCCGCCGGAGCATGGTGCCCACCCCGCGGACCAGCGCGTTCAGGTCGATGGTGCTCGGGGCGATCACCTGCTTCCGCCCGAACGCCAGGAGCTGTCGGGTGAGCTCGGCGGCCCGGAGCCCCGCCTTGCGGATCTCCTCCACGTCTTCCCGTAGCGTTTCGTTCCCGGCCAGCTGTTGGAGCAGCAGGTCGCTCGTCGCCAGGATCGTGGTGAGGAGGTTGTTGAAGTCGTGGGCGACGCCTCCCGCCAACCGTCCCACGGCCTCCATCTTCTGCGACTGCTGGAGCTGGGCCTGGGTCTGGAGCAAGTTCAGCTCCACCCGGATGCGCTCGAGCGCCGCGCCGCTATGGTCGCTCAGCCGCTGGAGCACCGCCAGGTCGTCCGCGGTGTAGGCGTTCGGGGCGTAGCTCTCGAGCGCGAGGATGCCGATCGCCCGGTCGTGGTGTCGGATCGGCACGAACATCAGGGAGGCGCTCCGGCGGCTCGTATCCCCGAACATCAGGAGCCCGCTGTCCTCCGGCACCTTCTCCCCGACCCCCCGCAGGAGCAGCTGGGGGCCTTCGGCGAGGGTGCGGCGCTCTACCCGGCCCGGGCGCACGCCGTGATAGGGGGAGGTCACGATCTGCCGAGTGCCCTCCACCAGGTCCATCGCCAGCACCGCCTCGAGCTGGTCCCGCTCCGCGTCGTAGAGATCGACGCGGCAGGCGTCCCACTGGACCAGCGTCTCCGCCACCTCGACGACGATCCTCGCCGCCTCCACGTGGGTCGAGGCGGCGCTGAGCCGCTCCGCGAGCGTCGCCAGTGCGGCGTCCCGGCGCTCGGCGCGCCGCCGCTCGGTGATGTCTCGGGCGTTCACCACGACCATCGGGGCGCCGCTCTCTCCGGTCAGGACCTGGCCCACCGCCTCGAACTCGACGTATTCCCCGTCCTGCCGACGGAGCCTGAACTCGGCGTGGTACACGACGCCGTGCCGGCCGAACCCCGCCTGCACTTCCGCCGCGACCTTGTCGAGGTCCTCGGGGTGGATCAGGTCCTGGGCCTTCATCCCCACCAGGCCGGCCTGGGGGTAGCCCAGCAGTCGCTCGGCGGAGGGGGTCGCGTATTGCAGCGTGATCTCCTCGTCCAGGACCGCGATCACGTCCAGGGCGTTCTCCACCAGGGAGCGGAAGCGCTCCTCGGTCCGACGGACCGCCTCCTCCGCCTCGAGCCGCTCGGTGACGTCGCGGACCACGCCCCAGCTGCCGACGACCGCGGCGCCTTCGCGCAGCGCCGAGGAGCTCACCTCCACGACCCGCACCCGACCCCCGGCGCCGAGCAGCCGGTAGCGCGCCACGGGAACCTGCTCCCCCGCGATGACCCGGCCGAAGTACAGCTGGGCCTCCTCGAAGTGCTGCTGGTCCAGGAGGGGGAGGAAGGGACGCCCCAGCCAGTCCTGGGATCGGAACCCGGTCATGGCCTCGAAGGCGGGATTGAGCGACGTGATCCGCCCGTGCCGGTCGGTGGCGAAGAACACCTCGGACGCGAGCTCGATCACCCGGCGGTAGCGCTGCTCGGTCACCTCCAGCAGCGCCTCGACCTCCTTGCGCTCGAGCGCCGCGCCGAAGACGTCCGCCGCGGTCCGCAGCACCCCCAGCTCCGCCCGGGTCCAGAACCGGTCCTCGAGGCAGTCGTCGAACCCCATGAACCCCCACCACCGCCCGCCGACCATGATCGGCATGATCGCGATCGATCGGATGCCCTGCGGCTCCAGGATCTTCCGCTCATCTTCGGGGAAATCCCGGACCAGGCCGAAGACCGATTCCCCCACGCTCAGCCGGTCCTCCCATCGGCCGAAGCCGGCCGCACGGAACGGCACGTTCTGGAGCTCGGGGTTGTCGAGCTGCGGCTCCATCCCGGGCGCGGCCCACTCGAAGCGCTGGCTCGCCACCACCGAGTCGGTCTCGTCCGGGTGCATCTGGAAGACGTACGCCCGGCTCACCCCCGCCGCCCGACCCAGCCGGGCGAGCCCCGCGTCGATCGCCGCATCCAGCGACTCGGTCCGCAGGAACTGCTGCGAGCAGAAGCTCACCGCCTCGAGGATGGCGTCCCGCCTTCGGAGATCCCGCTCGGCCCGCTCGAGCTCGGTCGCGTCGAGCAGCACGGTCATCGATCCACTGAGCTCGCCCCGCGCGTCGTACACCGGGGACATCGAGATCATCACCTCGGCGACGACCCCGTCCTTGAGCCGACGCCGCACCGCCACGCCCCTCACCTCTTCGCCGCGCCGGACGGCCTCCACCAGCTCCGCGGTGGGCAGCCGCTCCTCCTCCGGCACGATGGGGACCTGGCGCCCCAGCACCTCGCCGGACGCGTAGCCGAAGAAGCGCTCCGCCGCGGCGTTCCAGGCGGTCACCCGCCCCTCGAGATCGGTGCCGTACATCACGGTGGGCGCGGCCTCCACCAGCGCCTGGTGGCGTTGGCTCGCGTCCGCCAGCGACTCGCGCGCCCGCTCCCGCTCCGCGATGATCGCGGCGAAGACGAGGCCGGACACGGCGATGGTTGCGATGAAAGTGTAGACCAGCCAGAGGCTCACGCCGTACTCACCGGTCCAGAGGGGGCCGTCTCCCTGCGCAGTGAACCAGGCGCCGGCCCCGGAAACGATGACGACCGCGAGGCTCGCCCCCCGCAGTCCATGGCGAAGGGCGCCCCACACCACCGCCGGGAACGCCAGATAGGGGAAGCCGTACCGGGTGCTGAAGCCGATCAGGGAGAGGACGAGGGAAACGGCCGCCAGTGCCGCCAGCTGGAGGGAGATCCACGGCGCCCGGGGCGACGGCCTGGCCCCGCCCCACGCGATCAGCGCCGGGGCGACGGTCAGGACGCCGATGCCGTTGCCGAGCCACCAGACGAGCCACGCCCGCAGGGCCTGTGCCGTCGGCACGACGCCGAACAGGGTCAGCGTGCCCACCCCGACCGTGGCGCTGGCCAGCGGCCCGACCGTCGCGCCCCAGAGCAGGAAGGCGAGCACGGCGGGCAGGCGCTCGAAATCCGCCCGGTCCCCGAGGACGCGGCGCAGCACGGTCACCCCGATCAGCGGCTCCACGACGTTGCCCAGCGCCGGCCCCAGGGCGGCGAGCGCGCTCGCGCCGGCGAAGAGCGTCACCGCGTAGGACCCGGCCAGCACGCCGGGCCAGACCCGCCGGCCGAAGATCCACATCGCCGCGAACGAGACCCCGCTGGCCGGCCACAGCGGGGAGATCCGCTCGCCGATGAAGGCCAGCTCCAACCCGAGAAGCCCGACCGCGAAGTACGCCGCCCCCACCAGCACCGCGGTGAGTGGGAGGGACCACGCCGACGGCCCGGCCGGCGGAGTCAGGCGAGTTGGAGAGGCGCTGGCCGTTTCGGTCACCCTGGATGCGGTCGGGGCCGGGGGCGGGAGAGGGGGGGAAGCCCCTGGTGCATCAAGAGTTATACACCGGCCCCGTGGGGGCAAGTGCCACGGTCCCCAGCCCCCTCTTCCCTTCGCGGAGGTCGAATCGCATCTTTGTGCCCGGTGCCGGACGGCACTCCCCCCGCCAGTCATTGCTCCTATCTCTCGCAGAGGCTTCGTCGATGCCAAGAAACGTGGTTGGACTTGCTCAGCGCATCCTGCGTTCCGGGACCGTGCTGCTCGGGGCCGTGGCCCTCTGGGCCGCCTCCGCGGCGGCCCAGGACGTGGGCAGCGTGTCCGGGACCGTGACCCGTTCCGGCGAGGGATCGCCGATCAGCGGCGTCACCGTCTCCATCCGCGCCCTCAACCTCACCACGGTGACCAGCCCGAGCGGTCGGTTCGTCCTGCAGCGGGTGCAGGCCGGGACCCACACCGTGACCTTCCGCTGGCCGGGGTTCAGCCCGAGGGATCTCGAGGTCGTGGTCACCGCGGGCCAGACGGCCAACGCGGACGTGGCCCTCGAGGCGACGCCGATCGCGCTCGGCGAGATCGTCGTCTCCGGCGCGTCGCGTATTCCGGAGCGGGCGGTCGAGGCCCCCGCGGCGATCTCCACCATCGAGCCCCAGGTCCTGGACAACGTGTCCATCACCGGCCAGATCGGCATCGCCGTCTCGACCCTGCCGGGCGTGGACGTGACCCAGAGCGGCGTCAACGACTTCAACATCAACGCCCGTGGCTTCAACTCCACGCTGAACCGCCGCGTGCTCGTCCTGCAGGACGGGCGGGACCTGGCCATCGCCTTCCTCGGCGCCCAGGAGTGGAACGGCCTCTCGGTGCCGCTGGAGGACTTCGAGCGGGTCGAGATGGTACGGGGCCCGGGCTCCGCCCTCTACGGCGCCAACGCATTCAGCGGCGTCCTGGCCATCAGCACCCCCGCCGCCCGGCAGATCGCGGGCACCAAGGTGACGCTCGGCGGCGGTGAGCTGGAGTCCTTCCGGGGCGACCTGCGGCACGCAGGCGTCCTCGGGGAAGGCCGCTTCGGCTACCGGGCCAACTTCGGCTACAGCCGCAACGACACCTACTCCCGCTCCCGCACCAACCCCGGCAGCCTGGCCGCGGAGTACGCGGAGGCGACGACCGAGCCGGTCGTACCCCCGACCCCCGGCTTCGAGCTGCAGCCGCTGAACGGCCAGTCGGTGGCCGGTCCGGGACAGCCCGCCGTGGGCGATCGCCAGCCCCTGCAGACCATCTTCGGCTCCGGCCGGTTCGATTACTACGCGGACAACGGGTCGGTGGTGACCGCCGAGGGCGGCGCCTCGCAGGTGGAGAACGAGCTGTTCGTCACCGGCATCGGCCGAGTGCAGGTCCTGAAGGGCTTCAAGCCGTGGGCCCGCGTGGCCTGGGCCGCGGACCGCTTCAACCTCATGGGCTGGTACACCGGCCGCGACACGAAGGAGCCCCAGGTTTCGCTCGCCTCGGGAGCGCCGCTCACCGAGCAGTCCGGGATCTACCACGTCGAAGGGCAGACCAATCACAACTTCGCCGGCGATCGCGGCCGGTTCATCGTGGGCGCGTCGTACCGGATCTACAACGTGAACACCGTCACCGACTGGTTCGTCGAGGACGGCGGGTACGTGAAGCTGCGCGAGCTCTCGGTGGGCTACACCCTCGACCGCCCCACCCTCCAGAA
>JBFIUJ010000067.1:0-10441 GCA_041607595.1 Gemmatimonadales bacterium
CGCCACGTTTCCGGGCGGAAGGCCGCGCCCCCCCTTCCGGGAGGCCCAGTGCACGACCCCCTCCGCGGGCGGTTCGTCTGGTACGAGCTGCTCACCACCGATCCCGCCGCCGCCATCCCGTTCTACACCGAGGTGGTCGGGTGGGGCACCACCCGATGGGACGGTGCCGGCCCGCCCTACACGATGTGGACCAACCAACGGGCCCCGATCGGGGGCGTGATGACGCTCCCCGAGCCGGCCCGGACGGCCGGCGCCCCTCCGCACTGGCTGCCCTACGTCGGCACTGCGGACGTGGACGCGACCGCCGCGCGGGCCGCCGCCTTGGGCGGCGCCCTCGACGCCCCCGGGCAGGACCTGCCCTCCGTGGGACGGTTCGCGGTCCTGGCCGACCCCCAGCGCGCGGCCTTCGCGGTGTTCACCCCGGAGCGGATCCCGGCCCCGGAGACCGGGCCGTTCAAGCAGGGCGAATTCTCGTGGCACGAGCTCGCGACGACCGATCACGAGGCCGCCTTCGAGTTCTACCACGAGCTGTTCGGCTGGGAGCGGACCCGCGCCCTCGACCTGGGCGAGATGGGGGTGTACCAAATGTACGGGATGCCGGGGGCGGAGCTGCCGTTGGGCGGGATGTACAACAAGTCGGAGGCCATGGGAGTCCCGCCCCATTGGCTGCTGTACGTCAGGGTGGCGAGCGCGGATCGGGCAGTGGAGACGGTGACCCGGCTGGGCGGCACGGTCCTGGGTGGGCCGATGGACGTGCCGGGAGACAGCCGGGTCGCCCAGTGCCTCGATCCGCAGGGCGCGGCCTTCGGCGTCCACTCGTCGGCGAGCTGACCCTCACGGGCCCCGGACGATCCGCCCGCCCAGCATCACCAGCCGGACCCGCCGCAGCGCGCCGATCTCGGCCGTGGGATCGCCGGTGACGGCGACGAGATCGGCCAGGAGGCCGGCCCGCACCGCCCCCCGGTCGGGCAGGTGGAGCAGGCGAGCGTTCCCGCTCGTGGCGGAGACGAGCGCCTCGCGCGGTGTGAGCCCGTAGGCCACCATCAGCTCGAGCTCGCGGACGTTGTCCCCATGGGGGAAGACGCCCACATCACCCCCGAAGCAGAGCGGCACCCCCGCCTCGATCGCGGCCCGGACGCTCGCCCGCTTGGCCGTGAGGCGGGGCGGGTCGGGCCCGCGTCCAGGTCGCCAGCCCCCATACCGCAGGATGGCATCGCCGGCCGCGATCGTCGGGCAGAGGGCCACCCCACGCTCCGCCATCAGTCGGAACACCTCCGGTGTGCCGCCGTCCCCGTGCTCGATGGTCGCCACCCCGGCGCGGGCGGCCCGGCGCATGCCTTCCGCGGAGGCCGCGTGGGCGACGACCGGACGCCCGGCGCTCGCGGCGACATCGACCAGCAGGCGCAGCTCCTCCTCCGTGAAGGTGGGCCGCGCCTCCCCGCCGGGCCCCCACCGGTAATCGGCGTACACCTTGATCCAATCGGCGCCCTTCCCGATCTGGTCTCGGGCCACCCGGATGAGCATGTCCGTCCCGTCGGCCGGCTCCGCCCCCAGGGGAAGAGCGCCCTCCGGGGCACCCTTGGGCCCGTAGCTGCCGGTCGCGACGATTGCGCGGGTCGCCACCAGCAGGCGGGGCCCCGGGATCACCCCTTCGGCGATGGCCCGCTTGAGACCGACGTCGGCGTAGCCGGCGCCCTCGGTGCCCAGGTCCCGCGCGGTGGTCACCCCGGCCTCGAGGGTGCGCCCGGCGGCGACCACGGCCCGGGCCACCCGGAGCCCGAGCGGCTCGAGGAGGACCTGGTCGGCCCAGCTCGCCTCGTCATAGGGATGGAGGAGCAGATGGGCATGCCCCTCGATGAGTCCCGGCAGCAGCGTGGCGCCGGGGAGCGCGACGACCCTGGCGCCGGCGGGCACCCCTGCCCTTGGTCCGGCGGCCACGATCCGATCGCCCCGCACGAGGACTTCCCATCCCGACCGCACCTCCTGGCCGTCGAACACCCGGTCGGGACGGAGGGCGATGAGCGCCGTATCGGGAGCCTGGGCCAGGGCGGAGACGAGCAGGAGGGCGATCATGGCAGCCTACCGGAAGGGACGCCCCAAGGTGAGCCGTGGGCTGCATTGCCGCCAGGCCGTCCGCGGGTCACGGCCAGGGGACGGCCGATTGCCATAGTACGCCAAGACGACTGCTCCCCGGAGAGCCGTAATGCGCACACCCGCCGACCTCGTGATCTCCATGCTGGTGCTGTGCTCCGCGGCCGGCACCCTCCCAGCCCAGGCCTGGTCGGCGACTCTCTCCGCGGGCCCCGCCTGGCGGATCGAGGGCCGGTCGGCGGGCCCGACGCTGGGATCGGTCACGGTGAGTGCCCATCGGGGATCGGGGGTCGCGCGCCTTGGCCTCGAGCTCGGCTACCACCGCTACGAGGCGTGGGACCTGGATCGTCCGGGGATCTTCTATTTCGATCCGGCCACCGAGACCGAGTACCTCTGCCCGCCGGACTGCAGCGTGGGCATCCCGACCACCGCCCGGGACGGACGGTCGGGCTCCGCGGTCCAGGCGACGGTTCAGCTCCGCCTCCAAGGCCTCGGGGAAGGGCCCAGGCCCTACGCGACCGTCGGTCTCGGCGGCTACGCGGTTCGGGCAGAGAGCCGCTGGAGCCGTCGGGATGCTTCCGGCACCGTCATTCAGCGGCTCCCCTCGCGGGCTCCGGGCCGTGCGCTGGCCGGGGGAGGAAACGTCGGGCTGGGGGTCCTGGTCCCCCTCGGCCGCGGCTGGGGGCTCGACGTCGGGGGTCGCCTTCACGGATTCGCCCTGGTCGGGGACGACTATGTCGGCGGTGAAGGCTTCGGCGCGCTGATGCTGGGGATCGTCCGGCGCTGATTCGGTCGTCGAATCACCGGGGAGGGGGTTTCCGGAGCGCTTGCCCTTGGACGGAGTTTGTGCCATCCTAAGGCGACCCGAACGTGCCTTCGGAGGCCGCCGCTGCCCTCCAACCCCAAGCCTCAGGCCTGCCTGCGCTGCACCACGCCCCTCGCCGAGGGCGCGCGGTTCTGTCAGGCCTGCGGGGTGAGCATCGTCGGCGCGGCCTCGGGTGAGCACACCGCGTTCGATTTGGACCGCTTCTTCGACTACGCGCTCGATCTCTTCTGCATCGCGGGCACCGACGGCTACTTCAAGCGGGTGAACCCCGCTTTCGAGCGCACCCTGGGCTACACTGCCCGGGAGCTACTCTCGCGACCCTTCGTGGAGCTGATCCACCCGGACGACCGGCCGGAGACCGTGGCCGAGGTCGGCAACTTGGCCAGCGGGGCGCCCACGCTCTCCTTCGAGAACCGGTATCGCTGCAAGGACGGCTCCTACCGCGACCTCCAGTGGACCTCGTTCCCAGAGCCCGGCACCGGTCTCCTCTACGCGGTGGCTCGGGACGTCACCGAGCGGCGGGGACGGGAGGACCGGGTGGACCGGCTCACCGGCGTCGCCTCGCGTCGATTCTTCGACGACACGCTGCCCGACGAATGGCGCCGCGCCGGGCGCCTCAGGGTGCCCCTGGCGCTGGCGTACGTGGACCTCGACCACTTCCGGGACTACAACTTCCGATTCGGCCACGAGGCCGGCGACACCTGCCTGAAGACGGTCGCCGACGTGCTCCGCTCCTACGTCCGCCGCGCGGGCGACTTCGTCGCCCGCACGAGCGGCGGGGAGTTCGGGCTCATCCTCCAGGGGTCCCGGGGGGTCGAGCAGGCGACCAAAGTGGCCGAGGCGATCAGGGCGGAGATCGCGAGCCGTGCCGTGGACCATCCAGGCGGGGTAGAGGGGCGGGTGACGGTGAGCATCGGGCTCGCGGCCACGGTGCCCGATGGGTCGCGGGATTGCGAAGCCCTGCGGGTGGCGGCGCGGGGAGCCCTCGCGGAGGCCAAGCAGAACGGGCGGAACCGTGTCGTCACCGGCGAGGTGCCGCCCGAGTGAATCCGCCGGCGGTCGGGAGACGTCCGTAGGCTAGATGCCACTCGCGACCCCGCTCTCCCGATTCGCCCGCGCGCTCCTGCTCGGCGGATTCCTCCTCGTCCAACCCCCTGCCGGTTGCGCCCTCGCGTGCCTGTGGGGCCGAGAGGCGCACCCGGGGAATCACTCCCTGGATCACGACGATCCCGGGCGGCGACCCTGCCACAGCGGGGCGGTAGTCGCGTTCGAGACGCCACTTGTCGGATCGAGCTCGCCGGCCCTGGTTCCCACCGTGCCCCCCGATCCGTCTTTCTCGCTGCGGGTTGCTTGGCAGGCTCCCGCCGAGGCCTCGCACCGCTCGCCTACTTCGATCCTCCCGCCCGATCCGCCTCCTCCTCGCCGCTGACGGCTCGTTGTCCGATCGCCGCCGTCGTCAACTGCACCCAATGGAGGCAGGATGCGCCCAACGCTTCTGCTGGCGGGGCTCGTGGGCCTCGCCGCACCGTCCTTCGCCGGGGCCCAAGACCACTCCCATACGGGACCCGGACCACACTTCATCGACGCGTTCTTCACCGAGAACGCCTACATCGAGCGGAAGATCCGTCCCGACCTCTTCGTCGCCACCGCCGACGAGGGCGAGCGGTACACCCTACAGGTCGAAGTGGAGTGGGCCCTCGTCCCCAATCTCTCGCTCATCACCCACGTGCCGTTTCACCACCTCTCGCCCGCCGTCGGGCCGAGCCCCACCGGGCTCGGCGACGTGAGCATCGGCCCCAAACTGGCGGTGATCAACGACCGGCGGCGGTTCATCCTCGCCCTCGGCGCCGACTTGGAGCTTCCCACCGGCGACGCGGATCGCGGGCTGGGGGAGGAGCATGCCGCGGCGGCGCCGTTCCTCTTGGCCTGGATTCCCTTCGGCGGGGAGCGCCGGTGGCTGCTCCAAACGTCAGGTCATCTCGATGTCCCCCTCGCGGGCGACGAAGACCCGCATGCCGAGGTGAGCGCGGCCCTCTCCTGGACCTCTCCCCTCGGGCTCACGCCCATCGTCGAGGGGATCGCGGAGTTCTCCACCGGGGGCGGTCCGGCGGCCTGGGCGGTGGCACCCCAGTTCCGCTGGGAGGTGGCACATCATTGGGAGATTGGTGCCGCCGTCCGCCTTCCAGTGAGCGGACCGAAGGAGGAGGACATCCGGTTGGCGTTCGGCTTCATCAAGCACTTCCACCTCCCTCGGTAGCGCCGCGAGGGAGCCGGGTCGGCGTCACCGGTCCGGCCCCGTTGCGGCCGCCCTGGGGCGAGGGCACCTTCCTCCTCGCTCCGCCCTTGCGCGGTCGGGCCGCCCGGACCGACCGGAGCCACTCATCGTGAGGTCTCCGCCGGATGACCACCAAGGAGCAGTGGGGCACCCGCGTCGGGCTCGTGCTGGCGATGGCCGGCAACGCGGTCGGGCTCGGCAACTTCCTCCGCTTCCCCGCCCAGGCCGCGCAGAACGGCGGCGGCGCGTTCCTGATCCCCTACCTCGTCTCGTTCGTGTTGATGGGCCTCCCGCTCCTCTGGGTCGAGTGGGCCATCGGACGCCACGGCGGCCAGCACGGGCACCACTCGGCGCCGGGGATGTTCGACGTCCTCGGGGGCGGGCGGCGCCCGTGGCTCAAGTACGTGGGGGTCCTCGGGCTCTTCACCAACATCACGGTCGCGGCCTACTATACCTATCTCGAGTCGTGGACCCTGGCCTACGTGTTCCACTCGGTGGTGGGGACGTTCCGGGCCATAAGCCCGACGGAGTTCTTTCCCCGCTATCTGGGGGACGCCGGCGGGTCGATCTTCGCGCTGCCGCATGAGGCGCTGTTCTGGTTCGTGCTCACGCTCGGGCTCAACGTCTGGGTGCTGTCCCGCGGACTGGTAAAGGGCATCGAGACGGCGGCGAAGATCGGCATGCCGCTCCTCTTGCTGTTCGGCCTCGTGTTGGCCGTCCGGGGGCTCACCCTGGGCCCCGCCGACCCCGGCGTCGTCCAGAGCCCGCTCGTGGGGCTCAACTTCGTGTGGGAGCCCAAGGTGAGCGGGCTCCTCAACCCCACCACCTGGCTGGCGGCCGCGGGACAGATCTTCTTCACGCTGTCCGTCGGGATGGGGTCCATCCACTGCTACGCGTCATACCTCAAGGCCAAGCAGGACGTCGCGCTGAACGCCGCGTCCGCCGGCTGGATGAACGAGTTCGTGGAGGTGGTGCTGGGCGGGTCCCTCATCATCCCCATCGCCACCGCCTACCTCGGGCTGGCCGCGGTTCAGGCGGCCACGACCGGGGGGAGCGGCTTCTCACTCGGGTTCCTGACCCTGCCGACGCTCTTCAATCACTGGGGCTGGTTCGCTCCGGTGGCCGGCGCGATGTGGTTCGGCCTGCTTTTCTTCGCCGGCGTCACCTCGTCCTTGGGGATGGGGCAGCCCCTGCTGGCGTTCATGGAGGACGAGTACGCGATGGCCCGGCGCAAGGCCGCGCTGCTCTTCGGGGCCGTCGTGCTGGCGCTGGGCTTCCTGTGCGTGTGGCTCTATCCGGGCGGCGCGTTCGACGAGTTCGATTTCTGGACGGGCACCTTCTCGCTCGTCGTGTTCGCGCTCTGCGAAGCGTTCATCTTCGTGCGGATCTTCGGCATGGAGCGGGGCTGGGCCGAGATCACCCGAGGGGCGGACCTCCGCATTCCCCGCATCTTCCGCGGCATCATCACCTATGTCACGCCGGCGTTCATCCTGGTCATCTTCCTCGGCGCCCTGATCCAACCCGCGGGGGAATGGGTCGCGGCATTCCGCGGGGTCGCGGCGGGCGAGGGCTGGCCCTTGGCGCCGGGAAGCGTGATCGGCCGGCTCCTGCACGCGGGCGAGGCGGACGCCTCCTGGTTCGTCGACGGCCGACCGACCAGGGCGCTAGTGCAGGACGCGACGCGGACCCTGCTGCTGCTGGTGCTGGTCGGCATGGGCCTCCTGGTCCGCCACGCGTGGCGCCGGAACCGGCCGAGAGCGGGATGACGCGCACCGCGTGGATCATGCTGGCCGCCACCTGGACGGTGGTGGTGCTCTTCGCCGCCCGGTTCTTCCTGAAGGTGCTCCGGACGCCGCCGCGCGAGGACGACTAGGCTCCTCGACCGTTGTCGCGCCGGGGGAGGATCGCCCAGGCGAACCATCCGAGCGACAGCAGCCAGGCGCCGTACCAGGCCGCCCGCACCGGGTGCCACGCGATGGCCTCGATCACGTCCGCCGGGGCGCCGAGCTGGGTGAGGACGGCTCGGCTCAGCTGCTCGGCCGTGAACCATCCCCAGAGCGCCCCCGCCCACACCAACCCGATGCGTGATGGCCAGGCGGGACCCAGCGCGGGAGGGAGCCGGCGGGCGTTCATCACGCCCACGACCAGGGCGAAGGCGTACATGCTGGCGATCGTGAAGGGCCCGGCGATGAGCACCAGGAAGTCGGGCTGCAGTCGTTCCAGCGCCTCTCCACCCACCCATGAGGCCATGACGATCGCCATGGAGGCCAGGACGAAGGCGGTGAGGAAGAACAGGAAGGAGCGCTTGAGCGTCCAGAACCGGGTGCGACGGCCGTACCGCTCGTAGAAGATCGTGCCCGCGATCCGGGTCACGGTGTCCACGATGCCGAGCTGGGTCGAGAACAGGACGAACGCGCCGCCCAGGAGGAACAGGACCTCGAGCCAACGACCGGCGGTGGCGGCGAGGACCTCGCCCTGGAGCCGGACCATCTCCCCCAGGTTCCCGGCGAGGTCCGGCCGGTCGGTGCCGAGCGTCGCGCTCACGACCAGCGACGTGATCACGACGCTGAGGAGGATGAGCACGACGAACGTGACCAGCAGCTCGCGCCTGGCCACCCGCATCCAGGCGCGGAAGCGCGCCAGGCCCACCGGCGCCTCCTCGGGGTGGAACACGTACCCCGTGTGACTCACCTCCTCGTTCCGCCCCCTGATCCCGGCGATCCGGCCCTGGTAGGCCGCCATGCCGAACCCCTTGTCCCGGAGCCACAGCGACTGGGCCAGCAGCAGGGTGCCACCGCTCCCGGCGTAGGCCACCGCGATGAGCAGGGTGGGGAACTGACTCCCCGTCAGCAACGCGGCCGGGGCGCTCCCGATCGAGACGGCCCCCTCGAGCAGGTCCAGCACGTCGGAGGGGAGCACCCCGACCACCAGGAGCACGACCGCCAAGATCGGGAAGAACGCGAGCACGAGCCCGATCTCGAATCGCTCGAGGGCGTTGTAGACGATCTTCGACGCGGCGAGGCCGATCCAGATCACGCCGAGCATCAACAGGGCCACGGGTTGCCACGGGACCGATCGGCCCGTGGCCGCGGCCACGATGCCGCCGGTGAACTCGGCGGACTGCGACGCCCAGCCCGGCCAGAAGAAGCTGATCAACGTGAACGCGAGGAACGCCCAGGGCCACGCGCCCCACCGATCGAGCCGGGCCATGCCCGCGAAGACCGACTCCCCGGTGGCGATGGTCCATCGCTCGATCTCCACGATCACCACGAATTGGGTCATGACCCCGACCCAGAAGAGCCACCAGATCGAAAACCCGTTCGCGGCGATCAGGTTGGGCCAGAGGAGGAACTCGCCGGCGCCCAGGCCCATGCCGACCGCGATGACGGAAGGGCCGATCAGGTGCCGGACCTTCGGGACCCTCGGGACCTCATCGTGGCGATGGAACGGGGGGCCGTGTCCCCGTGAGGGCAGCGAAGGGTGATCCGGAGCGTCTTCGAGCGCGGCCTCCTCCAGCGGGCGGTAGACTCCTCCGCGGAAGCCGCGGCCCTCGGCGTCGGAACACCGCACGTCCTCGAGGGGTACGGGAGGGTCGTCTTTGGCACGGGCCGGGTCGGTCACGGACGGCTCCTGCGTGGGATGAGGAACCGCGGAGTATAGGAGAAGGAAGGACGATGGTCCACGCGGGCCAGCGGGAACATCGGGACCGGTGGAATGCAAGTATGCACTTGCTGTCTCGGCCACGGGAGGCTAGCTTCGTTCCCCAATGGACGTGCGAGAGAAGCTCCTCGAGGCCGCTGCGGCCATCTATGCCCGGACCGGGTTCCGAGGGGCCACGACCCGCCGGATCGCCCAGCAGGCGGGCGTCAACGAGGTCACCCTCTTCCGACACTTCGGGTCCAAGGCCTCCCTGCTTCAGGAGGCCATCGCCTGCTCGGCCTCGGAGCTGGCGACGCCCGGACTCCCCGACCCCCCCCAGGATCCTCAGGCCGAGCTCACCACCTGGGCGCAGCAGCACCTGGCGGCGCTCCGGGAGAAGCGGTCCCTGATCCGGACCTGCATGGGCGAGATCGACGAGCGACCCGATCTGATTCCCCGGGAGGGGAGCGCGCCGGCACGGGCGGGCCACGCGCTCCGGCTGTATCTCCAGCGGCTCCAGGAGTCCGGCCGGGCCCGGCCGGACTTCGACCCCGTCGCCGCCGCCTCGATGCTGATGGGAGCCCTCTTCGCCGATGCCATGGGCCGGGACGTCATGCCGGACCTCTACAGCAACCGGGCCGACCACGCGCTCGATCAATACGTCGGCCTCTTCCTGCGCGCCATCGGCGCCACCCCCGATGTGCTCGGCGCATAGCGCGGCTTCGGCCCTTGGGGCGCTCTCCGTGCTGTCCCTCGTCGTCCTCGGCGCGGCGGACCTCTCGGCCCAGGACGCCCCGGCGCCCCGGCCCCTCACGCTGCGCGAGGCGTTGACCCGTGCCGTGGAGACGAGCGAGGCCGTCGGCATCGCCGAGGCGGGCGTGTTACGCAGCCGCGGCGAGGTGCGGCGCGCTCGGAGCGGCTACCTCCCGCAGCTCTCGGGGACCGCGGCCTATGTCCGGACCTTGGACTCCAGGTTTGCCGCGCTCCAGGGGGAATCGGACGACACCTCCAGCGCTCCGCGCCCCACGAGCTGTCCCCGGTTCGTCCCCAACGTGGGCGCGCCGATCGGGGAGCGGGTGGATTCGCTGGAGAGCCTGGTGGACTGCCTGGCGAGCGTCGATCCCTTCGGGGCCTTCCAGGATCTCCCCTTCGGCCAAGCCAACGAGTACAACGTCGGGCTCTCCCTCTCGCAGACGCTCTTCGACCCGCGGCTCCGCGGACGGACGCGGGCCGCCCAGGCAGGGCGCCGGCGGGCCGAGGTCGCGCTCAGCCGCGAGCGGGCGCGGGTGCTGCTGGAGGTGACCCGCGCCTACTACGACGCGGCGCTGAGCGACCAGCTCCTCGCCGCCGCCGAGTCCACCTTGGTCCAGGCCGAGCGCACCTTACGGGAGACCGAGCTCGCCCGGGACGTCGGGACGCTCCCCGAGTTCGACCGCCTGCGCGCCCAGGTGTCGCGCGATACCCAGCGACCGGTCGTGATCCAGCGCCGCGCCGCTCGCGACATCGCCCTCCTCCGGCTCAAGCAGCTGGTGGGGCTTCCCCTCGCCGGCGAGGTCCTGCTCGCCACCGAGCTGGGGGACACGGCGTCGGTCCCGCTCCCGGTCGAGGTC
>JBFIUJ010000068.1:0-10359 GCA_041607595.1 Gemmatimonadales bacterium
CCGGCCGGGGGGCTTCCCGTTGTCGGGCAGCTCGAACCCCCCGACGGCCGAGGTGAGACGCTGGGCGGCGTCGGCCAGGTGCGTGGCCGAGGCCGCGATCTCCTGGGTGGAGGCATTGAGCTGCTCGGCCGCCGCCGCGATCTCCTCGGCGGCCGCCGCATACTCCTCCGTGCCCGAGGAGACCTCCCGCACCCGCTCGGTGATTCCCTGGACAAGCCCGCGGACCTCCGCCGAGAGGCTGGAGATCGCCTGGCTCCACTGGTCGTTGAGCTCCGCCTCCCCGGCCACCGTCTCGAGGCCCTCGGCCGCGGTGCGGGCCGCGTCCCAGGCCACGGTCCCGCCCCGCGCCAGCCGGAGCAAGCGCTCCCGGGCGGTCTGGACCCGCGTCTGCACGCTCAGGACCGTCTCGCTGGTCGCCGCCGCTGCCTGCGCCGCCTGGCCGGCGAGCTTCCGGATCTCCTCCGCCACCACGGTGAAGCCGCGCCCCTCCTCCCCGGCCCGGGCCGCTTCGATCGCGGCGTTCAACGCGAGCATGTGGGTCTGCTTGGCGATCGCCTTGGTCTGGGTGATGAACTGCTCGATCTCGGCCGAGGACCGGGCCAGGGCGTCCGCCTCCTCCGTCCCCCGTTCCACCTCCTCGGCGAGCGCGTGGAGCTCGGCCATGCTCCGGTCCAAGTGCTCGCGGTGAGAGCGGGCGAGGGCCGAGAGGTCCGCGTTCCGCTGGGCCGCCTCCACCGAGCCGGCCGCCAGCTCCTCGGCGATGGCCAGGATCTTGGCCGCGTCCTGGGCTGCGGCTCGGACCACGGTGGCCTGGGCCGTCGCCCGATCGGTGAGGTCGCCCGTCGTGCTCGCCACCTCCTCGGTGGAGGCGCTCATCTCCTCGGTGGAGGCCGAGATCTGCTGGGCCAGCGCGGCGGCTTCCCCGGACGCCGAGTGGATGGCCACCACCAGGGTGCGCAGGGCATCCACCATGCCGCGGACCGCCATCAGGAGCCTGCCCTCCCGTGGATCCGGCGGCGGGGACACCAGGTGCCCGCGGGCGACCTCCGCCGCGACGGCCTCCGCCGTCGCGACGGCCCGGAAGACCCGACGCTGCATCAGTGCCTGGAGCAGGAGCACCACGGTCGTCGCCACCGCGGCGAAGACCACCGTTCCGACGAGGACCCCGGGGCGCCACGCGAGCAGCCCGGCCACGGCACCGATCAGCACCGCGAGCGCGCCCAGGCGGGCGATCAGCATGAGTCGGAACAGGTCGTTGCGAGCCGCCATGTGACTCCAGGGATGTGACCGGGGGGGCCGCTGGAAGCTAACGCCGTCGGGGTCGCCAGCAAGCACGCGGCGTGGCCGCCCGGCTCGGGCGCCGCTACATTCCGCGCATGACCGACCGGACCCTCACGGCCTACGACCCGAGCGTGGTGGAGCCCAAGTGGCAGGCCCGCTGGGCGGAGCGCGGCACGAACGCGGTGAGCCTCGATGCGCCCGCGCGCCCCTTCTACAACCTCATGATGTTCCCGTATCCCTCCGCCGAGGGACTCCACGTCGGGAACATGTTCGCCTTCACCGGAAGCGACGCGTTCGGGCGGTTCAAGCGGCTCCAGGGGTACGACGTCTTCGAGCCCATGGGGTTCGATGCGTTCGGCATCCACAGCGAGAACTTCGCCCTCAAGGTCGGCACGCACCCGGCCGAGCTGATCCCCCGCAACATCGAGAATTTTCGCCGCCAGCTCCGGCGCATGGGCGGCATGTTCGACTGGCGCCACGAGCTGTCCACCACCGATCCCGCCTACTACAAGTGGACCCAGTGGCTCTTCCTCCAGCTCTACCGGGCCGGCAAGGCCTACAAGAAGAAGGCGGCGGTCAACTGGTGCCCGAGCTGCAAGACGGTGCTGGCCAACGAGCAGGTGGAGGCCGGAGCCTGTGAGCGCTGCGGGACCGCAGTGGAGCAGCGGCAGTTGGAGCAGTGGTTCTTCCGGATCACCGAGTACGCCGAGCGGCTCCTCCGCAATCTGGACGATCCGGCTCTGATGGACTGGTCCGATACGACCGCTACCGCGCAGCGCAATTGGATCGGCCGGTCGGAGGGCGCCGAGATCGAGTTCCGGCTCGCGGACGGCGAGGCGATCCCGGTCTTCACCACCCGGCCGGACACGCTGTTCGGAGCCACCTTCCTCGTGCTGGCGCCGGAGCACCCGCTGGTGGACCGGCTCACCGCCGCGGACCGCCGCGCCGAGGTGGCGAGCTACCGCGACGCCGCCCGCGCCAAGGACCTGGTCACCCGCAAGGTGGGGGACCGGGAGAAGAGCGGGGTCTTCACCGGCGCCGCCGCCGTGAACCCCGGCACCGGCGAGCCGATCCCCGTGTGGATCGCGGACTACGTGCTCATGGAATACGGCACGGGCGCGATCATGGCGGTGCCCGGCCACGACGCGCGGGACCTCGAGTTCGCCCGGGCGTTCGGTCTCCCGGTGGTCCGGGTGCTGGCCGGCCCGGACGAGGATGCGCGCACGCCGATCGATGTCGCGGATCCGGGCCTGGCCGACCGGCGGCTCGTGAACTCGGGCCGCTTCGACGGTCGCCCGGCGGAGGCCGCCCTCTCCGAGATCGTGGCCTGGGTCGAGGAGCGGAAGGCGGGCCGGGGCGTCGTCCAGTATCGGCTGTACGACTGGTGCATCTCCCGCCAGCGGTACTGGGGGCCCCCGATCCCGATCATCTACTGCGACGCCTGCGGCGCG
The DNA here is from genome assembly GCA_041607595.1 of Gemmatimonadales bacterium. Taxonomy (GTDB): domain Bacteria; phylum Gemmatimonadota; class Gemmatimonadetes; order Gemmatimonadales; family GWC2-71-9; genus JBFIUJ01. Next base: position 2,733 of record JBFIUJ010000068.1, read on the forward strand.
GTCCCCGTGCCGGAGAAGGACCTCCCCGTCCTGCTCCCGGACCTGGAGGACTTCCGGCCGGACGACAGCGGGGTCTCCCCCCTGGCCCGGCACGAGGCGTGGTACTTCGTCCCCTGCCCGTCCTGCGGCGGCAAGGCCCGGCGCGAGACCGACGTGAGCGACACGTTCCTGGACTCGGGCTGGTATTACCTCCGGTATCCGAGCACCGACTTCGACGACCGCCCGTTCGACCCGGCGCGCACCCGCACGTGGTGCCCGGTCGCGACGTACATCGGCGGAAACGAGCACGCCGTCCTCCACCTGCTCTACTCCCGCTTCCTCGCCATGGTGCTCCACGACCTGGGGCACCTGGAGTTCGAGGAGCCCTTCGCGAGGTTCCGGGCCCACGGCCTGATCGTGAAGGACGGGGCCAAGATGTCGAAATCCAAGGGCAACGTCGTCATCCCCGACGAGATCATCGCCCGATGGGGCGCCGATACCTTCCGGATGTATCTCATGTTCCTGGGTCCGTTCCAGGAGGGAGGTGACTTCCGGGACGAAGGCATCAGCGGCCCGCGCCGATTCCTCGACAAGGTCTGGGCCCTGGTGGGCGAAGCGGCGTCCACCGAGGCGCCGCCGAGCGTGCCGCGCGAGGTGACGATCAAGTGGCACCAGACCGTCCAGCGGGTCACCGAGGGGATGGAGGCGCTCCGGTACAACACCGCGATCGCAGCGCTCATGGAGCTGCTGAATGCCCTGCGCGAGGCGGAGGTGGTGGACCGGGAGATCGCCGAGAGCGTCGTGGTGATGCTGGCCCCCTTCGCGCCCCACTTCTCGGAGGAGTGCTGGGAGCGCCTGGGCCACGCGCAATCGGTGTTCGAGGCTCGATGGCCCGCCTGGGACCCCGCGCTCGTCGTGGAGGATGAGGTGGACGTGGTGGTCCAGGTGAACGGCAAGACGCGGTCCCGGGTCCGGGTGCCCAGGGATGCCGCAGAGGAGCTCGTCGTGGAGCGGGCCCTGGCCGATGGGGCCACCCGGAAGTCCCTCGACGGTCGGATCGTGGCCCGCCGGATCTACGTGCCCAACCGGTTGGTGAACCTGGTCCTGCGGTAGGCTAGAGCAGGCGGACCAGCCACTCGCCGACGACGTACCCCACCAACGCGATGCCCAGGCCCACCAGGAACATGTCCAGCCCGCTGCGGAAGACCCCGCGGCCGGTGAAGAAGCTGCGCGCAGCGCCCACCAGGAAGTGGGCGGCCATGCTCACGCCGAACGAGGTCCACACCGCCCAGGGGCCCGTGCTCACCAGCAGGGGCGCCACGGGAATGAAGGCGCCGAAAGCCGTGGCGGTCCCCGTCACCCAGCCCTCCCGCAGCGGGGTGGCGCTCGCCTCCCCGATCTTGAGCTCCTCCCGGACCTTCTCCTCCAGCGCGCGCTCCGGATCCGCCATGACGCGGGTGGCGATCGCGTTCGCCTGCGCCGACGGGATGCCCTTGGCCTGGTAGAGCAGGGCGAGCTCCTGGCGCTCGAGCTCGGGCATCAGCCGGATCTCCTCCCGCTCCATCGCGATCTCGTGGGCGTGGACCTCCGCCTCGCTCTTCGCGGCGAGGTAGCCGGACGACCCCATCGACAGCGCGTCCGCCACCATCCCCGCCAGGCCCGCCACCACCACCGTGTGACCTGCGCCGCCCAGGCCCCCCTGGGCGCCGAGCATGCCTGCCATCAGCCCGAAGTTGGCCGTGAGGCCGTCGTTGAACCCGTAGATCACGTTCCGGAGGAAGCCGCCCGCCCCGGTCTTGTGCCACGGCTCCCCCACCGCGCCGCTCATTTCGGCGAGGGTCTCGGCGTGGGCCTTCGACTCCTTGGCCAGACGGAGGGCCGTGGGGCCGGCCGCCCCCTCCGGCTCGGCCCGGTGCATGCTCAGGTACCCGCGGACCTCGCGGCCCTCTTCCTCCAGCAGCATGGGAAGGAGCATCCCGCCCCCGAAGCGCCGCGCGAGCCAGGCCAGCAGCCTCGGCCGCCAGGACGGCCGCGGCGCCGAGACCTCATGCCCCTGCTCCCGGAGGAGCCGGCGCCAGGTCTCGACGTGCCGATCCTCCACGTCGGCCAGCTGCCGGTAGAGGTCGCGCTGGCGGGAATCGGGCTCGACCCCGGCCAGCTCGCGGTAGAGGTACGCGGCGTCGGCCTCGTCCTGCAGGTGGTGGAGCCAGGTCTTGGGAGGAGCGGTCATCGGCATGTGGGCAACCTAAGCCGGCGGGCGGGGGAAGGAAGCGCCCGGCGCCAAGCGGCCGAAGATCGGAGGGGGTGTGGTGTAATCTATTGTGTTATATATCTTTAGCAGCGCGAGCCAGGGTCGACACCCTGGGCGTCGCGGGCCGGCCGGCGGGGCCCCTGCAACGAAACGGCGGCCTCCCGCATCTTCCAGGCACTCATGACAGGGGCGACCGTGGTGAACTCCTACCTCCTGGCCGACGCGGACTCGGTCGTGGCCCGCGCGCGCGCCGGAGACCCGGCCGCCCTCGAGCGCCTCTACCGGGTCTACGAGTCGCCGGTCTACAACCTGGCTCGGCGGATCTGCCGGACCGTGGAGGACGCCGAAGACGTGCAGCAGGAGACCTTTCTGGAGGTGTTCCGGAGCATCCGGAAGTTCAGGGGAGACGGGAGCATCTGGGGATGGATCCGCACCATCGCCGCGAGCAAGGCGCTGATGCGGCTGCGGCGCAACAAATACCGGGACGCGGACGAGCTGCACGACGAGGTGACCGCGACCCGGCGCGAGGAGACGCTCCTGCGCATGGACCTCGAAGCCGCGCTCGAGCGCCTGTCGGACACCGCGCGCGCGGTCGTATGGCTGCACGACGTCGAAGGGTATACGCACGATGAGATCGCCACGATGATGGGCAAGACCGTGAGTTTCTCCAAGTCCCAGCTCGCCCGGGCGCACGCCAAGCTCCGCCGCTGGCTGGGCGAGGAGGCGGCCGCATGACCCACCTGACCATGGAGCAGCTGCTGGCCCTTCGCGGGCCGGGCGCGGAGCCCGGAAGCGCCGCGGCTGCGGCTCACCTGGACTCGTGCGCCGATTGCCGGGCCGAGCTGGACCGGCTCCACCAGCGGGTGGCCCGGCTCAAGGCGCTTCCGGCCCTGCGCTCTCCGCGGGATCGGCTTCCCCAGGTGATGGCTCGAGCCCGACAGGAGCGCCGGGGACGCCAGATCCGCTGGGGCGGCCTGGCGGGCCTCGCCCTGGCCGCGTCCCTCGCCCTGGCGGTGGGTCTCACGGGTGGCTCCACCGCCCAGCCCGCCGACTCGGGCGAGCTGGTGGCCGCGATGGCCGAATCGCGGCTCCTGGAGCAGGCGCTCCGGGAGCTCGATCCCTCGGCCCGGGTGACCGACGGGCACACCGAGCGCATGGCCGCCGCCCTCTCCGACCGGATCGCGCTGGTCGATCGGCAGCTCGAGGCGGTGCAGCTCAGCGAGGTCGCCCGACGGGAGCAGGCGCTCCTTCGGCTCTGGCAAGAGCGGGTGGGGCTCATGGACGCCCTGGTCAACGTGCACCTGACCCGAGCGAGCAGGGTGGGACTGTGAGATCCGAAGTCCGTGCGATGCGAAGCCTGATGCTCATCGCCCTGGGGGTGGCGGTGGCCCTGTCGCCGGCCGATGCGCAGCAGCGCACCCGCGTGCGGGTGATCGACACGCTCCGGCTCCAGCTGGATTCCGCACGTCCGCTCATCGTCCAATACGTGAACCGGCGGGCCCGTCTCGGGGTCGTGGTCGAGACCAGCGCCCGGGCGACGGACTCGATCGGCGCCTACATCAGCGCGGTCGTACCCGGCGGCCCGGCCGCGCGGGCGGGCATCGAATCGGGCGACATTGTCGTCCGGCTCGATGGGACGCCGCTGGTCGAGCGCCAGCAGGCTAGGGTCCAACGGGGCGAGTCGGTGCCGGGGCTCCGCCTCATCGAGTTGGCGGCCAAGCTGGATCCGGACGACACCGTCGAAGTCGTCCTGCGGCGCGGCAAGACGAACCGCACCGTCACGCTGGTCACCGAGGCGGAGCCGTTCCGATTCGTCCGGACGCCCGAGGGCGGGTTCGCCTACGCCTTCGGCGACAGCGCCGCCGGGTGGGAGGGCGCTCGCGCCCTCGAGTCGGTGCTGCGTCGGTTCGACGAGCGGTACTTCGAGGAGCTTCGCGAGCCGCTCCGGGGCGACCTGGCGCGCGGGACCTTCCGGATGCTGGAGCTCGCCCCGGTGAACCCCGCCCTGGGCTCCTACTTCGGCACGTCCGAGGGGATCCTGGTCGTCAACGTTTCGGAGCGGTCCTCGCTCAACCTGAAGCCCGGGGACGTGATCCTCACCGTGGACGGCCGTCAGCCGTCGAGCCCCGGCCACCTGCTCCGCATCCTCCGGACCTACGAGCGCGGTGAGGCCGTCAAGCTCGAGATCATGCGCGATCGGCGACGGACCACCGTGACCGGTCGGGCCGAGTAGCCCCGGCCCCACCGCGACCAGGCCCCGGCCTACACCGGGGCCTTCGTGTCTCCGGCGCCCCCACGTCGGCCTCGACGGCGCTAGATTGGGCCGGACCCGGCCACCCGAACCTCCCCTTCGCCTTGTCCATGAGACTACCCCACCGCGCGACGCTCTGGCTCGGCCTCGCACTCGCCTGCGCCACGCTCCCACGGATCGGCAACGCCCAGGGGCTTCCGGCCTACGCCCCGGTCAATCCGATCGCCGCCTCGCGCAGCGGGGTGTATTTCCAGCCCCTTGTGCCCTCCGGGCCGGGGTGGCGGACCTGGGTCTCGCTCGACTACGCCAGCACCATCGAAATCAACCTCGGCCCGCCGGACACCCTCTTCCTGCTCGATAGCGAGCTCGCCCGACTCGACCTGGCGGTCGCCCGCGACCTCGGCCCCCGCTGGTTCGCCCTCGCCGAGGCGAGCGTGAACGCGGCCTACGGCGGGGTCCTGGACGGGTTCTTGAACTGGTACCACGGCCTCCTCGGGATCGAGGTGCCCGAGCGCGAGACCGGACCGGACAACGCGTTCCGTTACGATGTGGTGCTGCCGGACGGGCGCGCGGTGCGCCGCGCGTCGGCCACCCCATACCTGGGCGACCTGCGACTGGCGCTGGGACGCCGGCATGGGTCCGTCGCGCAGACCGTGTTGGCCCTCACGCTCCCCACGGCCACCGGTCCGGAGGGGTACGGCCGGGGCACCGGGTCCGTCAGCCTGCTCACCACCGCCCGGGCGGCCGTGGTCAAGGATCTCGTCTACGAGGGGAGCCTGGGGCTCGGCTACACGCCGGCCAACGGGGCGCTGGCCGAGATCCAGCGCACCACCTTCCTCGCCGCGAGCTCAGGGCTCCGGTGGCGGTTCTGGGGCCGCCTCTCGGCCTTCGGAAACCTGTTCTACCACTCCCCCTACTACGATCGCAGCTTCCTGCCGGCGCTCGATCGCCGGGAGCTGTCGTTCGATTTTGGCTGGGCGCTGGCGACGGCCGGCGGAACGGAGTGGCGGATCGGCATGACCGAAGACCCCGAGCCGAGCGGGCCGGGGATCGATCTCGTCTTCCGATTGGGCGCGAGGTTCTGAGCGGATCAGGCCGGCGCGTCCTCGAACAGGAACTTCTCCATGTTCGAGAACAAGAACTCCTTGGCCTTGGGATCCTGGACGTTCAGGGCGTAGTGGTTGATCAGCTGCTGCTGGTAGCGCAGCCATTCGGCCCAGCAGCCGGCGCAGATCTGCTCGAAGGCCCGCCGGCCGAGGTCGTTCTGGAAGGGCTGGAAGGCCATCCGGGCCCCAGGCTGGCCGCAGCGGGTGCACTGGACCTCGGTCATACATCGCCTCGCTTGAGCGCCTTGACCCCGCTGGCCGTGCCGAGGCCGGCGCCGATGCCGAAGAACGCGGCCGTCGCCTTGGTGATGAGCGGCAGCAGCGCCGCGGGCCAGGCCACCAGGGCCGCGATCAGGCCCGCGACCAGCGGCGCCAAGGGGGAGCGCACCGCATCCACGAACCGGAGGCGGCGCCGGACGAAGTTGCGCGCCAGCATGAAACCGCCCAGCGCGGCGGCGATCGTGACGAACACGGCGAGAGTACCCCACATGGCCTGCTCCTCGAGTCGGGTCGTGTTTCAATACGCAACGGCCCGCGGAAAAGATTCGCTTCCCCCGATTCCTCCTACCAGCGCACCACCGCGCTCCCCCAGAGGAAGCCGGAGCCGAACGCGGTCAGCACCAGGATGTCGCCGGGGGAGAGGCGGCCGGCGCGGACGCATTCGTCCAAGGCGATCGGGATCGTGGCCGCGGTCGTGTTCCCGTACCGCTGGATGTTGTTGTAGATCTGGTCGTCCCGGAGTCCCAACGACTTCTGGATCGCCTCCGAGATGCGCAGGTTGGCCTGGTGCGGGATCAGCAGGCTCACCTGGTCCATCGTGAGCCCCGCCTTGGCGAGCGCGGCCTTGGCGGACTCGGGCATGCGGGCCACCGCGTGGCGAAACACCTCTCTCCCGTCCATCTGGAGGAAGTGCCGGCCGGCGGCGATGTGCTCCTTGGCGATCCGCGGATGGTACATGGAGCCCGGCGCGTCCACCCAGAGCTTGTCGGCGTACTGGCCGTCGGCGTGGAGGTCGAAGGCGAGGAGCCCCCGGCCGTCGTCCTCCTGCCGTGACAGGACGGCCGCCCCGGCCCCGTCGGCGAAGATCACGGCCGTGTTCCGGCCTTCGGTGGAGATATCCATGCCGGTGGACTGGATCTCGGCTCCCACGACGAGGACCCGCTCGTAGTCCCCGGCGCGGATCCAGGCGTCCGCCACCGACAGCCCATAGATGAAGCCGCTGCACTGGGTGCGGACGTCGATCGCGGGGATCTGGCCGATGCCGAGCTCGTGCTGCAGCATCACCCCACCGCCGGGGCAGAAGTGGTCCGGGGTGGAGGTCGCGTAGACGATCGCGTCCAGGTCGCCCGCGGCGAGGCCCGAGGCCTCGAGGGCGCGGCGCGAGGCCGCAAGCGAGAGCTGCGCGCTGGTCTCGCCTTCCGTGACCCAATGGCGCTGCTCGATGCCCGTGCGCGTGCGGATCCACTCGTCCGAGGTGTCCATCAAGGTGGACAGCTCATGGTTCGTGACGACGCGGTCGGGGACGGCGAAGCCGGTCCCGAGGAACCGAGAGCGGATCATGAGACTCCTGGCGTGGGCGACTGGGGGCCGGGCAGAATCATGGCGGCGCCGGGTCCACCGGACAAGGGAGCGAGCGCCCGCGCCGCGGCGAGGAGCCATACCCAGGCGAGCCAGCTCAGGGTGAGGCTCCACGGCATCGCGCGCCAGGCTTCCCACACGACCCCGATGGGGGTGAGCCACGCCGGCCACCAGTCGTCCGGTCGCACGCGGTGCCGCTCCACGATGCGCACCGCCGCGCTCCCTCCCTCCCGGATGCGAGAGACGATGGCGCTGCAGAGCTCGGCCGGGGCCACCGCGGCGGGGACGACGACCAGGCTCCAGGTCATGCTGGTGGCCCCCCAGCCGTGGCTGTCGCTCACGCCGACCGTGGCCACGCCGTTGCGGCCGGCCACCTCGAGGACCGTGTCCCGCCTCGCCCGCGAGAGCTCGTTGGCCTTCGGCGCCGCGTTCACCAGCTCGAATCCGTGGAGCCCCGAGGCC
>JBFIUJ010000069.1:0-10248 GCA_041607595.1 Gemmatimonadales bacterium
CCTCCCCCCCACCGCGGCCCGGCCCCAGGCCACGGCGGGATCGTGCTCGAAGACCAGCCGCCAGGAGCCCGCGGCCGCCTCGGCCAGCAGCGCCCGCTTGGTCTCCAGCGTCCGCAGGGGCTCCAGGTCGTACCCCATGATCCACGCCAGGGGCAGGTGCGCCGCGGTGGGCACCAGGTCCGCCAGGAAAGCCGCGGTGTCCCCCTCGTCCCGCACCAGCACGGACTGGTGGAACGGGACGTGGCCGGGGGTCGGCCGCAAGACGATGCCCGGCAGGAGCTCCGTCTCCCCCTCCACCAGCCGCCAGCGGCTCGCCAGGGCGACCGGCTCGAAGTTCGGCGGCAGGTAGCTCGCCCGGGTCCGCTCGTTGGGGCGCCGAGCGAAGGCGAGCTCGCCGGCCTGCGTCACGTAGGTGGCGTTGGGAAACGCGAGCTGCGCTCCGGTCCCATCCGGCCCGCGCCGGGTGTTGCCCCCCGCATGATCGAAATGGAGGTGGGTGTTGATCACCCAGCGCACGTCCTCCGGCCGGTGGCCGGCCTCCGCCAGGGCGTCCTCCAGCCGGGTCGGCCCACCGCCCGGCCGGCCGGCGTTCTCCACCCCGTAGATGTCCACGAACTTCGGGTCCTCCTTGTCCCCGAGCGCGGTATCCACCAAGACGAGGCCGTCGGGATGCTCGACCAAGAGGCAGCGCATCGCGAGCGGAATCCGGTTCCGCTCGTCGGGCGCGATCCGCCGCTCCCAGAGCGGCTTGGGCACCACGCCGAACATGGCGCCGCCGTCGAGGCGCTGCAGTCCACCCTCGAGGGTGTGACAGCGCAGGCGGCCGACCGAGAAGCTGCGGGCGAGGACGGAGCGAGGGGGCACGCGGGCCGTTTCGGTGCGGGAGACGCGGAACCTAACCCGGCCGCGCGCGGGTGGACCGGGAGCGCGCCGGGCGCCCCTGGGTCGCCTCCAGCTCGTGAAGCGAGCGCATGCCGCCCTCGGCCGCGGCCTCCAGCAGGACCAGGAGGATCTCCGCGGTGACTCGCGCGTCCCCGCCCGCCCGGTGTCGCGCCGGGTTCCGCAGCTCGAGATGCTCGGTGAGGCTGTCCAGGGAGCAGGACCGCAGCCGCAGCAGGCGGCGCGCGAGCCGCACCGAGCACAGCCGAGGCCCGGTCAGCCCCAGGCCGCGGGCGCGGCGGAGCTCGGCGTCGAGGAAGGCCCAGTCGAAGCGCACGTTGTGGGCGACGAACACTCGGCCGGCGCATGCCTCCAGCACCCGGTCGGCGATCGCCTCGAACGGCGGGGCCCCCCGCACCATCCGGTCGTCGATGCCGGTCACGGCGCGCACGCCCCAGGGGATCGGTCGGCCGGGACACACCAACGACTCGAAGAGCGGAGTGATGGCCCCGCGATGCACCGCCATCACGGCGATCTCGATGATGCGGTCGCCCTGGGCCGGCCGTCCTCCGGTCGTCTCGACGTCCACCACCGCGAAGGCGCACTCCCCGAGGAGGGGCGACCCCCGAGCCTCGACCGCCTCGGCCCAGCGTCCGTCGGGTAGCCGCCGCACCCGCGGGTCCGCCCCCAGCAGGGCCACCGCGAGCCGGTCGGCGATCGCGGGGGAGGCGCGGGGCAGGCCGAGAACCTCGCGGGCGAGGGTGAGGGGGGACTGGGGACCGGTGGCGAGAAGGGCGAGCGAGCGCTCGACCAGGGTGCTGGCGGGGAAGGCCGCCAGTCCGGTCACAGCGCTCCGCGGCGCAGGGGGAGGGTCATGCACCGGGGACCGCCGCCCCCGCGGACCAGCTCCCCACCCTGGAGGGTGATGACCGCCCGGCCCGGGATGGCCTCGGGCGCCTCGAGGAACCTGGAGGACGAGACCGCCGCGTATCCTGCCTCCTCGAGGGCCTCCAGCGTGGCCTCGTTGCGGCGGTAGCCGATCACGACTCCCGGCCGCACCGCGAGCAGGTTGCAGGCCGAGCTCCACTGCTCGCGATCCTGCGAGGTCCGGGTCGCGCCGCCCGCCAGGATCGGCTCCATCGGCAGGCCCACCGCGCGGAGCGCGGCGAAGAAGTCGGGCCGCTCGCGCACGCCGTCCAGGCCCCGCCGGCGATGCAGCACCGCCAGCCGCTCCGGGCCCAGGAAGTAGGGAGGATAGACCATGCACTGCCCGTGGTCGATCTGGGTGAAGATCATGTCCAGGTGGATCGCCGTGGGCGCCTTGGGCATGACCACCACCAGCACGTCGGTCGCGAGCCCCTGCTCGAACACGGCCTCGCAGAGCCGGTCCAGGGCCGCGGGCGAAGTCCGCTCGGAGTACCCCAGCAGCAGCAGGTCGTCCCGCAGCCGGTGCACGTCCCCGCCCTCGAGCGTGTAGTTGGTGTGCCGCTCCTCGGAGCCATCGTAGAGCAGCCCGTCGTTCGCCATCGCCGGGTGGAAGGTGAAGAGCGCCTTGATCAGGAGCTCCTCGGTCCACCGCACGTCGTAGCGCATCGCGCCGACCACGGCGTGACTGCCGATCACCATCGCGATGTCGCGCGGGAAGAAGAGGTTCGGCAGCGGGGGCAGGGCGAACGCCGCCTGGTTCAACGCCTGGGTCAGGGGGCCTCGCTTCTCCTCGAGCCCTTCGATCAGCGCCCGGGCGATGGCCGGCCCCGGCATCTCCGCCAGGCGCTGGGCCGACCCGTTGCGGACCAGGTCCATCGCCTTGGACAGCAGGAACTCGCGGGCCTCCGGCAGGTCGAGGATCTCGCCCAGCAGCGTCTGCACCTGGAGGACCGAGCCGAAGCGCTCCAAGACTTCCACCAGGCGCCGGTGCTCCCGGCGAGCGATCTCGAGCGCGATGATGTCGTCGTAGAGGTAGGCCTCGCGGGTCCCGGGCGTGACCGCACCGAGCTCGAGGCCGGGTGTGTGCACCAGCACGGTCTCCAGCGTCCCGATCTCCGAGTCCACGCACACCGGGGCGCGCGCTCGGGGACCGCTACTGCGGACGCGGGAGGAAACGGTCTCGGTCGTCCTACACCCCCAGGGGAAGGGCGGCGGGCCTCGCGGCCGCACGGCCGATGGACTATCGGTTGGTCAAGGCGTACGACAGCGCCTCGAGCTCCAGCGCTATGTTGACCGTCGAGACGGTCACGTCGGGCGGCACCGCCAGCTGAAGCGGCGCGAAGTTCAGGATGGCCTTGATGTCCAGCCGGACCAGGCGATCGGCCACCGCCTGGGCCGCCTCGGCCGGCGTCACCAGGACCGCGATGTCCACGGGGTGGCGGGTGAGCACCGCCTCCAGGTCCGCCACGTCCGACACCGTGAGCCCGTTCCGCTGCTGCCCGATCTTCTCCGGGTCGCCGTCGAACAGCGCCACGATGTCGAACCCGCGCTCGCGGAAGCCGCGGTGGTGCACCAGCGCGCTCCCGATCTTGCCGGCCCCGACCAGCGCCACGGCGTATCGACGCTCCAGACCGAGGATCTCCTGCAAGCGCCCTGCCAACTCCGGCACGGCGTATCCCAGCCCCCGCTTTCCAAAGGACCCGAAGAAGGACAGATCCTTCCGCACTTGGGCGGAGGTGGTGCCGCCCCGGGACGCCAACTGCCCGGAGCTCACCGTCGCGATCCCCCGGCCTTCAAATTCCTCAAGGAACCGAAGATACAGAGACAGACGTCGAACAGTTGAGGCGGCGATCTTGCGCATTGGCGATATGTGAAATGTTTCACAAACCTAAGCCATGCGCCACCCCGCGTCAACGAGTTCTCGGTACAAACGGACCGCCGTCGGGACATCCAATTGCTCCGGCCGAGCCGCCGGGTCGACGTTGGCTCGATCCAGCACCTGTCGGACCCGCTCGACGGGCCACCCGGTCAGCTGCCGGACCCCCCGCTGCAGCTGCTTCCGCCGCAGCCCGAAGAGCCCCACCACCAGCGACCGGAAAGCGGCCTGCTGGTCGTCGGGCAGGGCGGGCGACTGGCGAGGCGTGAGCCGTACCACCGCGGAGTCCACGGCCGGCTTGGGGCGGAAGGCTCCGGCCGGCACCGCGAACAGCCGCTCGACCGTGGCGACCGACTGGATGCCGAGGCTCAGGGCCCCGTAGGCGCGGGTCCCCGGGGGGGCCGCGAGCCGCTGGGCCACCTCCTTCTGGACCAGGAAGACGATGCGCAGCGGGCGCGGCGGACGCAGCGCCCGGTCGAGCAGCGGCGAGGTGATGTGGTAGGGGATGTTGCCCGCGAGCAGGTAGGGACCGCCCCCCACGACCGAGGCCCAGTCGAGCGCGAGCGCGTCGCCCTCGACGACCTCGACCTGCGGGAGGCGCTCCCGCAAGGCGGGCACCAGGTCCGCGTCCCGTTCGATGGCGACGACCCGGCCGGCCCGACGGGCGAGCACCGCGGTGAGCCCACCGTGGCCGGGACCGATCTCGAGCACGGTGTCCCCGGGGCCCGCTTCGAGCGCATCCGCGATGCGCTCGAGGATCCGGGGGTCCGAGAGGAAATTCTGGCTGAGCCTGCGCTTGGGGGGGAGACGGACCATGCGGGGCGAGGGGGTGCCGCCCTACCCGTCAGAAGCGGAGGACGAGAAGGGTGCGGTCGTCGGCCGGCTCCGGGGCGAACGCGTCCGCCTCCGCCAGCACCTCCTGCACGATGGTCTCCGGCGCCGCGTGCCGACGGGCCGCGAGCAGCTCCAGCAGCCGCCGCTCGCCGAAGGCCTCCCCTTCCCCGCTCCGCGCGTCCACCAACCCGTCGGTCCAGAGGCAGAGCAGGTCGCCCCCGACGTCCCAGGCCACTTCCTCGAGGCGGATCCCGCCCGCCTCGGCGAGGCCGAGCGGTGGGGCGGTGGTCAGGAGCCGCTCGGGATCGCCCACCCGAGGGAGGCGGAACGCGTAGGGATGCCCGGCGTTCGCATAGGCCATGCGGCCACCCTTGGGGTCCAGCACGCCGTAGAACACGCTGAAGTACATCTCCGTCCGGGTCAGCTCCTCGCCCAGGCTGTCCAGGAGAGCGCTGAGTGCCTCGTCCGGCGTCGCGGCTGCGCCCGCGTGGATGCCCGCGGCGGCCATCACCAGGGCCATCACCAGGGCGGCCGAGAACCCGTGGGAGGCGACGTCCCCCAGCATCACGCCCACCCGGCCACCGCCGAGCCGGGTGAAGGTGTAGAAATCCCCGCCGACCGAATCCACCGGAAGGCATCGGGCCGCGACCTGGGCGTCCCCCTGCAGCACGTGGGGCGAGGGGAGGAGCTTGAGCTGGAGGTCGTGCGCGAGCTCGAGCTCGCGCTGGAGCCGTTGCTGCCGGAGGTCCTGCACCACGAGCCGCGCGTTCTCGATCGCCGCCCCGATCTGGTTGGCCACCGCGGCGACGAGCTTCCGATTCCCGGACGTAAAGGCGTCGCCGCCGAGCCGGTCGGTCAGGTTGATGACGCCGATGCAGCGGACGGCGCTGCCCGGCGCAGCATAGTTGATGGGCACGCTCAGGAACCCCTCGCCGAGGTACCCGCGCGCCCCCTGCGGGGCGATCATGGCGCCGCTGTTCCGGCCCGGGTCGTGCTCGATGATCCGGCGCTCCCGAAACGTCCGCGCGGCGACGGAGATGGGGTCGTCCATCGGCACGACGCGCTCCCCTTCGTTCCCCTGCCCGCGGGACGCCACCACCCGGAGCCCGCCCGCGGGCTCGTCCAGCACCATGATGGACCCGCGTCGCGCCCCGACGACCGTCGCCACTTCGCGCAGGATGGTGCGGGCGGCCTCCTCCACCCGGAGGGTGCTGCCCAGGATCTCGCTGATCGTGTAGAGGAGATCGATCTCCTCGTATCGGCTGGTGAGCTCTTCGGTGACCAGGGCGGTCTGACGCTCGGCGGCGAGGAGGGCGCTCAGGACGGGGCGGAGCCGGCGCGCCACGGTGGCGCATCGCTCCGGAGGGATGCCGGCGAGCTCGAGCCAGAATCCGTCGAGGGGGGGAACCGGCTCGAGCCAGACCGAGCCGGCGGGGGTGGGAACGAGGCCCGGGGCGTGGGGGACCGGCGGGGTCCAGCCGGGGTCGGCGCCGCCCGAGATGCGGAGGCCGCGGCCGTCGAACCGCCACAGCCGGACCTGTCCATCCGCCAACGCGCTCAGGGACTCGAGAATGGCGTCGAGCCGCCCTACGGACGGCGCAGCGTCATGCAGATCGAATTCCCTCTTGGGTTGAAGGCGACGTCGTCCACCAGGTGCCGGATCAGGAAGAGGCCGCGCCCGCACTGGCTCTCGACGTCCTCTGGGCGGATCGGCTCCGGGACGGCGGCGGGGTCGAAGCCGCGGCCCTCGTCCGTCACGTGGATCCGAATGCAGTCCGACAGGCACTCGGCCCGAACGAAGACCGACTTGGCTGGGTCCAGGGCATTGCCGCAGATGACGGCGTTGGCCAGCGCCTCGGACGTGGCCACCCGGAAACGAAACTGGCTGCGGCCGGAGGGACGCGCCCCGGCGAAACAGTGGCGCGCGAGCAACTCGACCACTTCCTCGATGCAGTCGATCTCGCTCGGCACCCGGACGGACACCTCGACCGCCGCGTCCTGCCGCTCGGTCCGCCGGACGCAGAGCTTGAGGGCGCTCGTCGTCATCCCGCCACCCTCAGAATCCGCCCGCGGCCTGGTCGACCGTGTCGCTGATCGCGAAGAGCGTGTCGAGCTTGGTGAGCTCGAACAGGGAGCGCAGGTCCTCGTTCAGCCCCGCGAGCCGGAGCTCCCCGCCCCGCTCCCGCACGTTCTTGGAGATGGAGACCAGGGCCCCGAGCCCGGACGAGTCGATGTAGCCGGTTCGGCCGAAGTCGATGAGGATCTTCCGCTCACCCCGATCCAGCGCCTCCTGCACCGTGTTCTTCAGCTCCTGGCGGTTGCCCACGATGAGCTGGCCCTCCACCTGGATCACGGTGATCCCGCCCTTGTTCTTCGCAGCCGTGAATGCCATCAACGCGCCTCCCCTCAGGTCGTGGCCTCGGCCTGCAGCGCCACCAGGGCCGCCACCTGGACAATATCGTCCGGAGTGGCCTCGGGCGACAGCCCCGCCATCGGTCGCGCCAGACCCTGGAAGATCGGCCCGAGGACCCGGGCCCCACCCAGCGTATCCATCAGATGCACCGCAATGTCGCCCGCGTCGGCCGAGGGAAACACCAGCACATTGGCCCGGCCACCCAGCGGGGAGGTCGGCGCCTTCCGCTCGGCCACCACCGCCAGGAGCGCAGCATCCGCTTGAATCTCCCCGTCGGCGGGGATGCCGGGGGCCAGGGCGCCGAACTGGAGCGCGGCCTCCCGTACCCGGTCCACGGCGGGGCCCGAGCCACTGCCCTTGGTACTGTGCGAAAGGAACGCCACCCGGGGGGAGTCGCCCACCGACCGCACCCGGTCCCGGCATGCCGCGAGTCCCACCCGGGCCAGCTCCCCAGGCGAGGGCGCCTCCACCGTAGCGGCCATGGCGAACGTCACCACGCGGTCGTCGGGCAGCAGCACGTAGTGCGAGAGGCCCACGACGCCCAGGTCCGGCAGGGGGCCGATGGCCCATAGCGCGGCCTGGAGCGCATCGGCCACCGTGCGCTGGACGCCCGCGACACACGCGTCCGCTTCCCCCAGCGCCACCAGGGCCGCCCCGAACCGCAGGGGATCGGTCGCCTGGTCCAGGGCGTCGAGACCGTCGCGGATGTGCTCCGGCCGGCGCCGGCGGAGCAGCCGCGCCGCCTCCCCGAGCCGCTCGTCGGTCCTGGGATCGATGGCGCCGTCGCCCAACACGATCGGCTGGGCGATTCCCTCTTCGACCAATCGGGCGGCCGCGTCCCGAACCCGGGGATCGGCCCCTTCGGGGAGGACGATCCGGGCCCGCCGAGCGGCCGCCCGGGAGAGGAGGGTCACGGCGAAGCTCACGGCTGGAACTTCCGGCGCAGCGCCTCCGAGACGACCGGGTGGACCAGGGGCCCCAGGTCGCCCCCGAACCGGGCCACCTCACGGACCAGGCTGGAGCTGACGTAGGTGAGATCCACGGCCGGCACCAGGAAGACGGTCTCGAGGGACGGATGCAGCTGGCGGTTCATCAGCGCCATCTGGAACTCGTACTCGAAGTCGCTGACCGCGCGCAGGCCGCGGATGACGAGGTGCGCGCCCACCCGCTTGGCGAAGTCCGCCAGCAGCCCGTCGAAGGTGGCGAAGCGGATCCGCGGATCCTCGCCCACCGTGGCGCGCAGCATGTCGAGCCGCTCCTCCGGTGTGAAGAGCGGCTGCTTGGCCACGTTCACCGCCACGGCGACGATCAACTCGTCCGCCAGGGCGAGGCTGCGGCGGGCGAGATCCTCGTGCCCACGAGTGGGGGGGTCGAAGGACCCCGCGTAGATGGCGATGCGTGTCATGGGGCGAAGCAGAAGGTGATCGAGGTGTCGCCATAGCGCCGGGTATCGTCCCCGGCCAGGGCCACCTCGGAGCGATGCTCGACGGATAGAATGCGGGCAAAGGGCGTTCGGCGAAAGAGCCCCACCAGGATCGCCGCGGCCTCGCCCGCGTAGGGCGGATCGGCGAAGACCACGTCGAAGGCCCGCGGCGGCAGCCGCTCGGCGAAACGGACCGCGTCGGCCCGATGGACTTCGCTCTGCGCCTCGACGCCCAACGCGGCGATGTTGGCGCGGAGTGCCCGCAGGGAGGCCGCCCCGCGCTCCACGAACGTCGCGCTGACGGCCCCCCGGGACAGCGCCTCGAGGCCGAGGGCGCCGCTGCCGGCGAAGAGGTCGAGCACGCGGCTGCCCGGCAGGGACCCGGCCAGGATGCTCATCCAGGCCTCCCGCACGCGGTCCGCGGTGGGCCGTACCCGGGCGTCCGCAGGCACGGCCAGGCGGCGCCCGCGCAACGACCCGGCGACGATTCTCACGCGGCCGAGCCGGCCGGGCTCAGCCCGACGACCCGCGCCTGGAGACTGGTCCGGCCCTGCCACTCGTGGGTCTCGAGCTTGAAGGCGACGTCCACCGGCCGGGCGTCGAGCCACGGAACCCGGTCCGCCCACTGGAACCCGATGGCCGCGAGCCGGTGATCCCCCGCCTCGAGCACGCCCTTCAGGTGGCCCCGGCCGACCGACCGCCGATCGGCGAAGCGGACTCCCCGGACCCCGAAGACGGGCCCCGGGTTCCCCATGCCGCAGGGCTCGAGGTGACGGCAGAGGCGCTCGAGCTCGTCGGTGGCCTCGGCCAGATCGATCTCGAGGTCCACCCGCTGCTCGGGGCCCAGCGCCTCGGGGGCCAGCGCCTCGCGGGCGACCGCGGTGAACTGCTCCCGGAAGGCCGCGATCCGGTCCCGGCGGATCGTGATGCCGGCCGCCATGTGGTGGCCCCCGTAGCGCTCCAGGTGGTCGGCACAGGCGGTGAGGGCGGCGTGCAGGTCGAAGGCAGAGATGCTGCGGCCCGAGCCCTTCCCCACCTCCCCATCCAGCGCGATCAGCATCGCGGGACGGCCGTAGCGCTCCACCACCCGCGACGCGACAATGCCGATGACCCCCGCATGCCACCCCTCTTGGGCGAGGACCAGCGCCGCGTCGCGCGCCGGATCGGCCTCCCGTTCCACCATCTCCAACGCTTCGTCCTGGATGCGCTGGTCCAAGGTCTGCCGCTCCGCGTTCATCGCCTCGAGCCGCTTCGCCAGCGCGGTGGCCTCCGCGGGATCGTCGGTGAGGAGGAGGCGCAGGCCGTCTCCCGCATCGCCGATGCGGCCCACCGCGTTGAGCCGCGGGGCCAGGATGAAGCCGAGGTGCCCGGCCCGCAGCGCCTGCCCCGCGAGGCCGGCGGTCTCGACCAGCGCCCCGAGCCCGGCCCACCGGCTGTGCCGCAGCAGCCGGAGACCGTGGCGCACGATCGAGCGGTTCTCCCCCCGCAGGGGTACGACGTCCGCCACGGTCGCGATCGCAGCGTAGTCGAGCAGATGGAGGGGGAGGTGCTGCGGCAGGCCGAGGGCGGGCACCAGCCCCTGCACCAGCTTGAGGGCCACTCCGGTCCCGCAGAGGGCGGAGGCCCCGGAGCCGTCGTCCGGGCGCTGGGGGTCCACCACCGCCAGGGCCTCCGGGAGCCGCGGGCCGGGGAGGTGGTGGTCGGTCACCACCAGGCCGATGCCGGCTTCTCGGAGCGCGTGGGCGGCGTCGAGGGCGGTGATGCCGCAGTCGCAGGTGATCACGAGGGACGCCTCGGCCGCCTTGGCCGCCGCGATGCCGGCGGGGCCGAAGTCGTACCCGTCTCGGAGCCGGTGCGGCACGAAGGGCACGACCGAGGCGCCGGCGGAGCGCAGCG
>JBFIUJ010000070.1:0-10189 GCA_041607595.1 Gemmatimonadales bacterium
CCAACACCGCGCCCAGCGCCCGGATCTCCTCGCCGTAGCGGGCCCAGTCCAGCTGGCGCTGCGCCTCGATCGCGGCGCGGTACCGGCGCCGCGCCTCGGCGACGAGCCCGGAGACGCTGGTGCCCGTGGCCGGCCCAGCCGCCGCCGCCGCGACTGCCACCGCCTGGGACTCCCTCGGGGCGCCCGCTTCGCCCCCGCCGAACAGGTCGGACAGCGCCCCCTCGAGCGTCTCCTGCATCACCACCTGGTTCTGGTAGGCCACCACGACGCGCTTCAGCTCCGGGATCCGCCCGCCCTCGGCCTGCAGGTACAGCGGCTGGACGTAGAGCAGCGACTCCTCGATCGGGATCACCAGCAGGTCGCCCCGGATCACCTGCGAGCCCCGTTGGTCCCAGAGCGAGACCTGGCGGGAGATTTCGGTGTCCTGGTTGATCCGGTTCTCGATCTGCTTCGGGCCGAACACCAGGCTCTGCCGGGAGAGCCGGTAGACCCTGAGCTTGCCGTAGACATCCCCGTCGTTCCGCGCCACCATCCAGGCAGCCAGGTTGTCCTTCCCCCGCGGGGTGAAGGGCACCATGTAGATGAACTCCGCGCTCGACTCCTCCGGCAGCCGCATCACGATGTGCCGCATGAAGGGGACGGACCCGTTCGACTGGTCCGTCACCGGGATCTGCCACTGATCCTCCCGCTGGTAGAAGTCCTCCGGCTCGTCCATGTGGTAGGTGGTGTACAGGCTCGTCTGCACCCGGTAGAGGTCGTCCGGGTAGCGGATGTGGGCCCGCAGGTCCGGCGGCATGCTGTCGAGCGGCGCGAAGACGCCGGGGAAGATCCGACTCCAGGTCCGGATCAGCGGGTCGCTCGGCGCGCTGATGTAGGCCTGCACCGAGCCGTCGTATGCGTCGATCACGATCTTGGCGCTGTTCCGCATGTAGGTCGTGTTGTCCGGCAGCCGCTGGGCATAGGGATAGCGGGACGTGACCGTGTAGGCGTCCAGGATCCACTTGAGCGTGCCGTCCCCCGCGATCACCATGTAGGGATCGCGGTCGAAGCGCAGGAACGGCAGCGCCTTCCTGGCCCGGGCCACGATGTTGCGAACGTAGAGGGCCCGGCTCTGGTTGGTGATGTCCTGGGAGTAGAGGATCTTGGAGGACCCGAAGTGCGCCGCCAGCACCAGCCGCCGCCACAGGCTCCCCACCAGGACGCCGCCCGTCCCCTCGTAGGCGGCGTAGACGTTCGCCTCGCCCGAGGGATGGTCGAACTCCGGCTGCCGGGTGCCGACGAAGACGTACCCGTCGGTCCGCTCGCCGTAGTAGATCTGCGGGCGGGTGACCGGCAGCGAGACGTTGGACACCGGGGGGAGGTCCTGGATGAAGAGGACCGGCAGCCCCTCGATCGTGACCTGATTCACCGGGCTCAGGGTCAGGCCCATCCCGTGGGTGAAGATCAGGTGCTCGTTGATGAAGGTCCGGGTGGGCAGCGACCCGCTGCTGAGCTCACGGGGAGAGAGCAGGACCTGCCGGTACTTGCCCTCGATCCAATACCGGTCGTCGTCCACCGAGACGAAGTCGTAGTAGGTCCGGATCTCCTGCAGCTGGCCGAACGTCTGGAGCAGCGGCTCCCGATCCCACAGCCGCACGTTCTCGATCGTGGCGCCGTTGGCCCGCACGTCCGCCATCGTCAGGTCGGCCTCGCCCCTCAGGTCCCGCGTCTCCACGCTGTCGAGCCCCCACGCGGTCCGGGTCGCGGCGATGTGATGCCGCAGGTACGGGGTCTCCCGGGTCAGCTCGGTCGGCGCCACGACGAACTTCTGCATGACCTGGGGGAAGATCCCCCGGCCGAGAATCCCGGCGACCAGATACCCGCCGACCGCCCAGAGCGCGTAGGGGGCGAGCCGCCCGCGCAGGCCGCCGACCAGCACCAGCAGCGCGGCCGCGACCGCGAGCACGGCCGAGAGGCGGAGCGCCGGGAGCCGCGCCTTGAGGTCGGTGTAGCTGGCGCCGACCAGGGGCCCGGTGGTCGAGTACAGGAGCTCGGGGATGTCCACCAGCCAGAGCCGGACCGCCGTCAGCCCCAGCACCGCCGCGAGCAGGATGGCGAGGTGGACCCCCGCGGAGCGCTCGATCCGGATCAGCCGGGGACGCACGATGATGTCGCCCCGGAGCCAGTAGATCGGCCCGACCAGGAGCAGGATGAAGACCACCAGGCTGGAGAGGAGCCCGAGCCCGGCGGAGATCCCGGGGAGGGTAAAGACGTAGTACGCGATGTCGCGCGAGAAGACCGGGTCCGCGATGCCGAACGGCGTGCGGTGCATCACCCAGAGCACGAGGTCCCATGCCGCCGTGGCGCCGAGCCCGGCCAGGAGGCCCACCGCCAGCGAGGCGGGGAGGCTCAGGCGCCGCAGGATCACGGTCGGATCGAGCCGAGTGGTCGAGGACACGAACCGGACGACCGGGGCGTCTGGCACCAGCCCCCGTTGGGCGGCGCGCAGGTTCACGTACAGCGTGAGGAAGGCGAGCCCCCCCACCGCCAGGAAGAGCAGCGACTGGGTGACCAGCTCGCGGGTGAAGACCACCTCGTACCCGATCTCGCTGAACCACCACCAGTCGGCGAGCAGGGCCACGACCACGGGGAAGAGGAACAGCGCCGCCAGGACGGCGATCGCCACGGACAGGATCAGACGGCGCTTGGACACGGGCGGTCCTCGGCTGCGAGTCGGGGCCCCCCTCGGCTCCGAATGAGCCGGGCGCGCCCCCCCCCGCAGCATCGTGGACCCGGCGGGGAAGTCAAGCCCCGGCGGGGAGACGGCTCAGGGCGTCACCCGCACCGGCGTCGCGCTGTTGAAGTTCGTCCCGTCGCCCAGCTGCCCGGCGAGGTTGAGGCCCCAACAATACGCGTCGCCGTCCGTGGTGACGGCGCAGGCGTGCGCGGTCCCGGTACTCACGGCGACGAGATCGAGCGCGCCGGAGACCAGCAGCGGCGTGCCGGACCCGGGGATCCCGGTGCCGTTACCGAGTTGGAAGGCGTCGTTGTCGCCCCAGCAGTAGGCGTCCGCGCCGGTCAGGCTCACGCCGCAGGCGAACTCGACGCCGGCGTCGATGGACGTGAACCCCAACCCACCGCTCACCGGCACCGGCACGTCGCTGCCGAACCCGGTCCCGTTGCCCAGCTCGCCGAGCGTGTTGATCCCCCAGCAGTAGCCCCGGCCGGACTGGACCGTGCCGCAGCTGAACACGGTCCCGGCGTCAACCACCATGAGCGGCTCGGGCGGCACGGTCGGGGTCACCGGCACCGGGCCGGGTCCGGTCGTGGCGGGTCCGTCACCCAGCTCGCCGGCCAGGTCCGAGCCCCAGCAGGTGCCCGCGCCCGAGGCGGCCACCGCGCAGGTGTGGGAGTCGCCGGCGCGCACCGAGGTCGCCGTCACTCCGGGCACCTGGAGCGGTGCCGTGGTGGGGTTGTTGGTCCCGTCCCCCAGCTGACTGAAGCCGTTGCCGCCCCAGCAGAAGACCGCGGCGGTGGTCCGCTCGATCGCGCAGGTATGAGCCGAGCCGGCGTCCACTTGGATCCAGCTGCGGCTCCCTGCGACGGGCACCGGCAGGTTCCTCGGGGTGTTGGAGTTGTCGCCCAGCTGGCCGCTGGCGTTGGCACCCCAGCAGCGCACCTCTCCCACGGTGGTCACCCCGCAGCTATGGAAGAACCCGGCGGTGATCGAGGTGAACTGGTGCCCTCCGCCCACCGGCACCGGCACGTTGCTCGGGGTGTTGGAGTTGTCGCCCAGCTGACCCTCGACGTTGCGGCCCCAGCAGAAGGCCTCCCCGTCCACCGTGAGCCCGCAGCTGTGCCCTTCGCCTGCGCTCACCTGTACGAAGGTCCGGAGCGCAACCGTGAGCGATGCCCTCCCCGGCACGCCGGCGGCTGCGGTGATGGTCACCTCACCCCGGTCCACCGCGATGGCGAGTCCCGTGGTGTCCACCGTGGCGACCCCCGGATCCGAGGAGACCCACAGGAACCGCACGCCGCTGATCGGGTTCGCGTTGGCGTCCCGGGCCTGGGCGGTGAACTGCCGGGTGGCGTCGACCGTGCGGAGGGTCGCGCTGACCGGGCTCACCAGGACCTCGGCCACCTCCTGGGCCACGACCAGCGCGGCCGAGCCGAAGATCGCACCGACCGAGGCCCGGATCTCCGCCGTGCCGTTGCCGCGCGCGGTCACGAGCCCCGAGGCGTCCACCGCGGCGACGCTCGGCGCGGAGGACGACCACACGAAGGTCTGGCCGGGGACGACGTTGCCCGCGCCGTCCCGCGCCTGGGCGGCGAGCTGCTCGGTGTCTCCGAGCGCAGCCAGGGTGTCCGTGCTCGGACTCACCTGGATTGTCGCAACAATGGGAGTCGGCGTGGTTGGCGGGGGCTGGACCGGATCCCCCCCGCAGGAGGCGGTGATCCCCAGGAGGACCATCGCCGCCAGGGCGATCCGGAGGGGCGCTCGAGGCATCATCGTCTCCTCCTCGAGGTTGACGGGGCGATGATGGAGCGGGTCTTCTTCAACATAGGCCCCGGCCGCCGAGATGCAAACTCGCCCCGGTCTCGAGCGAGATCCCGACGCCCCGCCGGGCGACCTTGACCCCCGCCGCCCGATCCTCGACTCTTGTCTCACGACTCTCGACCCTCACCCTCGACCCTCGACCCCCGTGGCCGATCCCTTCGTCGTGCGCCGAGCCACCACCGCCGACATCCCGGTCGTGGCCCACCATCGCGCCGCCATGTTCGTGGACATGGGCGTGCTCTCGGCCTCGCTCGCGCCGACGCTCCGGCGCGCGACGGTCGCGCGCCTGGGCGACATGCTCCCCCACGGCGACTACCTCGGCTGGCTGGCCCACCCGGCCGACGCTCCGGCGACCATCGTGGCCGGCGCTGGCGTCCAGGTCCGAAGGGTCCTGCCCTTCCCCACGACGCTCGGCGGCGGCGCGGCCGTGGCCGAGGGGCGCCAGGCCATCGTGCTCAACGTGTATACCGAGCCCGCCTGGCGGGGCCGCGGCCTGGCCGGTCTCCTCATGGACCACGTCCTCGCCTGGTCCCGCGCGGCCGGAATCGAGAGCCTGGTCCTCCACGCCTCGGAGGCGGGACGGCCCATGTACGAGGGCATGGGCTTCGTGCGGACCAACGAGATGCGCTACGCCGGATCCCCGGCACCGGCCCCCGGCCCGCTGTCGACCGGGGACTGACCGGTCGGCGCCAACACCAGGAGGCTCTCCGATGGGCTTCTTCAAGCGGGACCCCGAGCCCGCGACGGTCGCCGGGTTCGAGCTGCACTGCGAGATCTGCAAGCACGACCAGTTCCATCATCGTCGCGCCCAGCTGCATTCGTCGGTCGCCTCCTTCTTCGACCTCGAGTGGACCGGCCCGAACGCCGACTGCTACGTGTGCGCCCGGTGCGGCTACATCCACTGGTTCCTCCCCACCTAGGGGCCCACCCCGGATGGAGGTACGCCTCGTGCAGCCCACGATCGGCCAGAAGGCCCAGCGGTCGCTCACCCTCACGGCTCGGCACGTCCAGGGGTTCGCCGAGCTGACGGGCGACTTCAATCCCCTGCACTTCGACGAGGCCTTCGCCGCCGGCACCCGCTTCGGCGGGCTCGTGGTCCAGGGCGGGCTCACGACCGGGCTCCTCCACGCGCTCGTCGCGATGGACCTGCCCGGCCCCGGGAGCGTGTTCCTGAGCCAGGAGTGGAAGTTCACCGCCCCGGTCTACATCGGCGACACGATCACCGCGGAGGCGGAAGTGCTGACCGTGCACGCCAAGAAGCCGGTGACCCAGCTCGCGGTGCGGGTTTGGCGGCAGACCGGGGACACGGTGCTCGAGGGAGAGGCCTGGTGCTACACGCTGCGCCCGGAGGCCGACGGGTGATGGCGGCGGCATCGCGAGGCAGCATCGGTTCCTGACCCGGATGGGCTTCACGAAGCGTCCCTAGGACCGCTCGCCAGCCTTCCAGGGGAGTTCAAGAAACCTTCATCGTGGTGACGATAGCGTGGGTCAGGCTCGACTCTCGACTCTCGACTCGCGACGCTCATGAAACCCCTCGCCCTCATCCTCCTCGTCCTCCTCCTCGCCGTCGCAACCGTCCTCGCGATCGCCGCGCTCCGATGGCGCCGGACGACCGCGGACCTGGTTTCCCGATTGCGCGGAAGCGCTGGCCCCGCGACCGATGGTCGCACCTCGCATGCCGAGCTGGGCTCGCTCCCCCCTCCGGTCGCGCGATATCTCCGGATCGCGGTCCCGGACGGCCGGCCGCCGATCCGAGCGGCGCGGCTGATCCAGGAAGGTGAGTTCCTCCTCCGCCCCACGCCCGACGGCTGGCGTCCCTTCCGCGCCACACATCACCTCGTGACCCGCCCGCCGGGCTTCGTCTGGGACGCCCGGATCCGCATGGGGCCCGGCCTCGCCGTCCACGTCCGGGACGGGTTGGTGGAGGGTGCGGGCCACATGTGGGCGAGCGTGATGGGGCTCGTCACCCTGGTGGACCAGCACGGCACTCCGGACCTCACCGCCGGCGCCCTCCACCGCTACCTGGCCGAGGCCGTGTGGGCGCCCACGGCGCTCCTCCCGTCGGCGGGGGTGGCCTGGACCTCGATCGACGACACGAGCGCTCGGGCGACGCTCCGCAGCGGTGCGACGAGCGTGTCGCTCGACTTCCGGTTCGGGCGGGACGGCCTCGTGGAGAGCGTCTTCACCCTGGCCCGGATGCGGGACGTGGAGGGCCGTGGCGTCCCCACCCCGTGGCAGGGACGCTTCGCCGAGTACGTCGAGCGCGAGGGATACCGGATCCCCCTGCGGGGCGACGTGGAATGGCTGCTGCCGGAGGGACCACGCGTCTACTGGCGGGGACGGATCACCGCGGTGGAGTACGACCTGGGCAATCGGGAGGCCGTCGGCGGGTCGAGCACACGGCCGCCGTCCAGGCCGGCGCGCCGGAGGAAGCGGAAGAGGGCGCTCGCCTGACGGGCGATCGCGACGCTCTCCGCGCGCCGATCCTCCCCCGGGGATTGCGCGCGGTGGAGCGCCGATCGACCTTTGCCTGGGATACCGCCTACAGACATCGATCCCATGCTCATCCGGTTCTCCGAGTCCTTCGCGCTCCCCGCCACCGAGGTCTACGCCTTCTTCGAGACCCCGGCGGCATGGACCCGCATCTTCGGATTCGCCGGCGAGGTCGAGGACCGGGGCGGCGGGTGGTACGCCGTCCCGCTCCGGCGCTTCCCCTTCCCGCTCGTGGCCAAGGTCACGGTGGCCGAGCCAGGCAGGCACGTGCGATGGATCTTCCGGGGCTTCTGGCGCGGCACCGGCGAAGTGCGGTTCAACGAGGAGCCCGGCGGCGTGCGGATCGAGGGGTACGAGGAGATCGGCGTCCGTTGGCTGGGCCCGTTCTCGCGCCTGGTCGAGCGCGCCTTCCTGGAGCGCCCGTTCCAACGGCTCTGGGCATCGGGCTGGAGGCGCCTGAGACGGCTCGGAGAGCCAGGAGTCGAGAGACGGGGAGTCGGGTCCGGCTCCGCCGCTCCCAACCCGTGACGCCCTGACCCCGACCACGACATGCCCGACGACAGCAGCGCCCACTGGCAGGCGGTGTACCGTCGAAATCCGCCGACGGCGGTCTCCTGGTTCGAGCCCATTCCGCGGCGCTCGCTCGACCTGATCCTCGCAACCGGGCTGGAGCCGGACGACCCCGTCCTCGACGTGGGCGGCGGCGCCTCCACCCTCGCCGACCATCTCCTCGATCGGGGCTTCACCGATCTCACCGTGCTCGACATCGCGCCCGCCGCCCTCGAGGCGGCGAAGAGCAGGCTGGGAGCGCGCGCCGACCGGGTCACCTGGGTGGCAGGGGACGTGTTGTCGTTCCGGCCGGCCCGGCGCTACGCGCTCTGGCACGACCGGGCCGTCCTCCACTTCCTCACCGAGGCATCCTCCCGCGACCGCTATCTCGACGTCCTCCGCTCGGCGCTCCGGCCCGCGGGCCACGCGGTGCTGGCCACGTTCGGCCCCGAAGGGCCGACGCGCTGCAGCGGACTCCCCGTGCACCGCTATTCCGCCGATGAGGTCGACGCGCTCCTGGGTCCCGGCTTCCTGCGCCGGGAGAGCCTCCTCGAGACGCACCGCACCCCGACCGGGACCGAGCAGCAGTTCCTCTATGGCCGATGGCAGGCCGTCTCCAATGAGGCCCTCGGGTAGGAACGGCATTCCCGCCTCTCCCCGTCTCCTGGCTCCCCGACTCCCTGACCCCCATGCACCCACGCGCCGCCGCGCTCGTCGCCGAGCTGGGCCTCCGCTCCCATCCCGAGGGTGGCTTCTTCAGGGAGGTGTTCCGGTCTCCCCACGCCGTCGCCCCGGAGGACGGCCGAGGGGGGAGGGCCGCGCTCACGGTCATCCACTTCCTGCTGCCCGCGGGTCAGGCCAGCCGTTGGCACG
Organism: Gemmatimonadales bacterium; assembly: GCA_041607595.1. Taxonomy (GTDB): domain Bacteria; phylum Gemmatimonadota; class Gemmatimonadetes; order Gemmatimonadales; family GWC2-71-9; genus JBFIUJ01. The sequence goes on from JBFIUJ010000070.1 coordinate 8,453, forward strand.
CGGTGCGGTCGGACGAGCAGTGGACCTTCCTCGAGGGCGACCCCATCGAGCTCCTGGTCGTGGAGCCGGCCACCGGCGCCCTGCGGCGTCACCTGCTCGGTCCCTCGGGCGACGGGCGCGCCGCGACCGCGGTGGTCCCGGCGGGCCATTGGCAGGCCGCGCGTCCGACCGGCGCCTACGGCCTCGCCACCTGCACCGTGGGGCCGGGGTTCGACTTCGCCGACTTCCGGATGCTGGCCGACGACGCGAGGGACTCGGATCGGCTGCGGCGCCTGCGGCCGGAGCTCGCCGAGCTCCTGTGAGGCCGACGACGAGATGGGGGCGGCAGACCACACCGCCCCCGCTCGTCCAAACAGCGGCGTCCGGGTTACAGGTTGACCATGTTCTCGCACTTGAACGTGTCCGGGTCGTGGCCATCCCAGAGGCAGTTCTCGTGAGCGTTGAGAGTCTTCATCTTCCCGGAGGCGTCCGTCAGCCTCCCGTGCGCCCGCCAGCCGAACGCGTTGTGGTTCTTGCTGTCCGGATTGAGAAAGATGAACACGTCGTTGTCGGTGTTGTTCAGGTCCGCCGTGCCGGTGGCCAGGGGAGCGGTCGTCGTGTAGCGGGCGCAGCTAAAGCCCGTGAACGGCCATACCGACGTGACCATGTCCCTGCCCTGGATGATGTCGTTCACCCGGTTGGCGTCTTCCGGCACGTCTATCCGCTGGAGGTCGACCAGATCGAAGACGGCGTTCCCCAGGCAGAGCTGCACGGGGTCGACCCCGAACACCGCGCTCTGGCCCCGCTTGCTGTCCGAGATGAGCACGCCATACCCGATCTGGGACCGCATGACGATGGGCCCCGGATCGGACGGGCCGTTGGAGAAGTTGAAGACGGGACTGTCGAGATCGATGGTGCCGGTGGATGTGGGAGCCTCCTGACAGCCGGCGGCGAGCGCCGCGACGAGCAGGGCGGCCAGGATGCGTGATGTCGCACGCATGAGCATACCTCCTGCGAGAGATCCGTAGGTGCACGGAGCGCGGTTGCACTTCGCACGAGTCCGATCGGGGGAGGCCGGGTCACGGAAAGCCGAACGCCTCGCCGTCCCGCCGGGCGAGCGGCGCTCGGATCCACCAATGCCGATGAGGTGTCATGCGGGGTCCTCGATGGCCAGCGCGAGAGGGCACCGTGAGGCCCCCGTTCCCGCGGGCGGCCCAAGGCTCACCCGGCCCCGTGAATTCGTCGTGAAAGGCCGGGGGAGCCTATCGGTCTTCACGCCCTGGGCGAACGATCCCCGCGCGAAACCACCGACGATCCCCCGCCGTACTGCCGCGGTCAGCCGGATCGCCACCGTCCACCGTCCGCCGGAGACCGAATGCCCCGCCCCATCCTGACGGCATCGTTCGCTCTCCTGTCCGCCGCTCCCCTCGTCGCCCAGTCCCAACCGCTTGCCACTCGCCGATGCTCGACTTCGCCCCGCTCGAACCGCCCTCGGACAGCTTCCTCGTGCTGCTCCAGGGAGCCGCGAGAGGCTGGCAGCGCTCGGAGCTCCGGCCGGCGGGCGACCCAGAGTCCTCTCGCTGGCGCTCACCCGCCCCGACCGCGCATGGTGGCAGTTCTGGCACCCCTGGGCCGGCGGCCCCGCCTCGCTCCATCGCTTCCTCCGAGGAGGATCGGAGATGATCAACACCTCGTTCCGCACCGGGCTCTCGCTTCTGGCGGGGCTCGCCCTGCCTGCCACGCTCGCCGCCCAGTCTC
>JBFIUJ010000071.1:0-10187 GCA_041607595.1 Gemmatimonadales bacterium
CCTGGCGAAGGAGCGTGGCTCATCGGCGTCCTAGAGTGCGTCCGAGCGCGCGCGTGCCGACGTGGGTGCTCACGGGCCAGAGGAATAGCGGGTTTGTGAGGCCGGCCCGGCCGTGATACGTTCGGCGTCTGTGTCGTCCCGAGGTCTCCCGCACCGCGATGCGGCCTCGGAGGCCGGCGACGGATTGGACCTGTGCGCGGCCTACGGCCTTCGATCGGTGCGGGCATGATCCCATCGCTGCCACTCCTGGTCCCTCCCGCCGTGGAGGAGACGTATCGCGAATGGGACTGGCGCGTCGTCTGGACGCTCGTGCCCCACACGGTCACCGTCCGGCTGACGCATCCGGATGGGCGCCTCCGTTACCTGAAGCTGGCGGAGGCCTCGTGGTACCCGTCGCCGTCCCACGAGGCGCCACGAATGCGATGGGCTCGTCGCCACCTCCCGGTCCCCCTGGTCGTGGAGTCCGGCGGGACCGACGGTATCGAGTGGCTGCTCACCGAGGCTTTGCCGGGTATCGACGCTGCCGATCCTCGGGTGAGCCTGGCCCCGCCCGACCTGGTGCCGGTGCTGGCCCGGGGACTCGGGGAGTTCCACCGGGCTCCCGTCGAGGATTGCCCGTTCGTGTTCGACCTCGATACGGCCCTGGCGCACGCGGAGCGGCGGGCCGCGGCGGGCCTCATCGACCCGGGCCGAGACTTCCATCCGGAGCATCGGCACCTGACGGTGAGGGACGCGTTGGATCGCCTGGTTCGACATCGGCCCCGGAGCGAAGACCTCGTGGTCTGTCACGGCGACTACTGCTTTCCGAACATCCTGGTCGCCGGAGGCCGGGTCGTGGGGTTCCTGGACCTCGGCGAGCTCGGGGTGGCGGATCGATGGTGGGATCTTGCAGTGGCCACGTGGAGCGCGGAATGGAATATCGGGTTAGGCTACGAGGACCTCTTCTTGGACGCGTATGGCATCGAGGCGGATCCGGATCGCATGAGGTACTACCGGCTTTTGTACGACGTCGTGTCGTGAAGCACGATGGCAGGGCACCGCCCGGAGGCGGACGATGAAGGTCTGCATCGTCGGCGCCTCTGGAAAGCTCGGGAGGTACATGGTGCAGCATGCGCTGGATCGGGGCTACGAGGTGGTCGGGGTGTGTCGAGAGCGGAGCGTGGGGAAGCTCGACCCGTTCGAGGGGCGGATCGCGATCGTTCCCGGAGCGACGAACGACCGCGAGGTCATCCGGCAGGCGGTCGCGGGATGCGACGCGGTGCTGGCGGTCCTGGTCCCGTGGGGCGTGCAGCAGTACGCGTCGGGCACGGCGCAGGCAGTGCTCGACCATGCGCCTCTGGGCGCGCGGCTCGTGTTCTCCTGCGGTTGGCACATCACGCGCGACGGCCGGGACGTCTACTCGCGGTCCTTTCGATGGGTCGTGGCCGCCGTCGGCTGGCTCGCGCGGCTCGCTCGCTTCGCGGAGATCGACGACCAGGTGGAGGCGTGCCGCCGGATCTTCGCCAGCGAGACCCGGTGGACCGTCGTGCGCGGAAGCAACCTCGAGGAGGGCGAGAGCCAAGGCCTGCCGGTCTGGAGTCGGCACGTGGGCGATCCCATCCTCGAGAGCAACCTCACCCGCCGGGTGGACTTCGCCCTGTTCATGGTCGCGGCGATGGAGAACGACGACCTGATCCACGAGGCCCCGGCGATCGTCGGCTGCCGGACACCCTCGGCGCTGGCCCACGCCGATGCGGCGCCGACCCAAGGGGCGGTCTAGTCGGGAACGCAGCACGGGAGTCAGAATGATCGAGGCCATCCGCCGGTTCTTCGGCGAGCGAATCAGGGCAGAGGAGGAGCCGGCCGCCGGCGAGGCCCCGGCCGTCGGGCCCAGCCGGGTGCAGCTCGCGGCCTGCGCGCTGCTGCTCGAGGTCGCTCACGCCGACGACGAGTTCAGCGTCGAGGAGCGGGAGCACATCGAGCGGACCCTGGTGCGTCACTTCGGCCTCGATGCGGACACCGGCGCCGAGCTGCTCCGGCTGGCCGAAGCCGAGCGGGACGAGGCGGTCGACCACTTCCAGTTCACCCGCCTGATCGCGGCCGAGTACGACCTGGGGCAGAAGATGGTGCTGGCCGAGGTGATGTGGGGCGTGATCCTGGCCGACGGCCGGCTCGGCGACCACGAGGCGTCCCTGGTGCGCAAGCTGGCGAGCCTGATGGAGCTGGAGCCGGCCTACCTGTCGCAGGCGCGGCGTGCGGCGGCCGAGGGTGGCTGAACTCGACGGCTCGGCTCGCACCTCTCGAGTGGACCTAGCAAGCCGACCCGAACCGTGGGAGGCGCAGGCGATGAAACGACTCAATCCCTACCTGATGTTCTCCGGCAATTGTCGTGAAGCCTTGCACTTCTATGAGGACTGCATGGGCGGCGACATCGTCACGCTGCAAACCTATGGCGAGTCGCCGCTCGACATCCCGGCCGAGCACGAGGGCCGGGTGTTCAACGCCGAGTTCCGGGCCGCCGACGTGCGCTTCATGGCGTCCGATGACCTGCCGGACCACGGCGTCACCAGAGGCACCAACTTCGCCCTGTTCCTGGCGTTCACGGAAGAGGAAGAGCAGGAGGAGGTCTTCGCGGGACTCTCGGACGGCGGAAAGGTCCTCTTCCCGCTCGCCAACGGGTTCGGCATGCTGGTCGACAAGTTCGGCATCCAGTGGATGCTGGCTCGCCATTGACGCACGAGATGGTGGCGCGGCGGACGGGTCGTTCCGTCGGCCCGCCACCGGCCGGAGCCAGGGAGAGGCTCGAACCCTGGAGCGCTCGCACATGAAGCGCCGAAGCCGGCTCCGCTTCGTCCTCGAGGGCGTGGAGGGCGTCCTGGTGCTCGGCGCCGCGCTCTCCACCTGGCCCTTGTCCCGCCGGTGGCTGAAGGACTGGGGGTCCCGCCCGGCCGAGCGGGAGCGCGGCTGGCCCGGTGACCGGTACGTGTCGGCCGATCATGACGCGACCACCCGCGCGATAGACATCCAGGCCCCCGCGGACGCGGTGTGGCCGTGGATTGCCCAGTTCGGCCTCGATCGGGCCGGATTCTACTCGTACGAGCTGTTGGAGCGCCTGGTCGGCATCCCGGTCACCAACCTGGAGAGCATCGAGCCGGCGATGCAGTCGCTCGCGGTCGGAGACGAGATCCGCCTGCATCCCAAGGCGCCCGGGATTCCGATCGCGGACGTAGCGCCGGGACGGCGCGTCTGCTTCGGCGTGGATCCCGCTGGGCGCTCCGACACCGCGCCGGAGCCGGCCCGGTCGTGGTCGATCTACGCCGAGCCGGCCCCGGCGGGATCGTGTCGCCTGGTCGTGCGTGGCTGCGTCGAGCCGCTTCGTAACGGCTCATGGCTCGGCCGCCTGGCCGCTGCGCTCGAGGCGCCGGTGGACTTCGTGATGGAGCAGCGGATGCTGCGCACGATCAAGCGGCTCGCGGAGGGCGGGTCTCGAGGCGGCTGATCCGGGCCGCCGCTCGGCGGCGGTGCCGAGAAGCCCTTCGTCCGGGTGGAACGGGTTCTCCAGGCGGCGGACCCGTGCGAGCGCAGACCTCTCCCTGACGGCCGGGGCTCACCCACCCGCCGTGCACTCCGCCAGACTGGACCTCGCCTCCTCTGCCCATGCCTTCCCGCCACCGCCCGACGCGCCCGACAGCGCCGCCGCACGGCGCAGATACGGCGCGGCGTCCGCGCACCGTCCCGTCCGGGCGAGCAGCGTCCCCAGCCCGGACAGCACCGGCGCCAGCGGGGCTCGCCCCTCGACGATCGAGTCCAGGACGGGCACGGCCTCCCGGTAGAGCCGCTCCGCCTCCGCGATCCGCCCGAGCCGGTGCTCGTACCCGGCCAGCTGGATCAGCGCGCGGACCGTGCCGGGGTGGCGATTCCCCGCCGCGCTCCGATACCGCCCCACCGCCCCGCGTTGCAGCTCCGCCGCCTCGGCCAAGCGGTTCTGCGCCGCCACGGCGTCGGCCACGACGCCCAGGGCGAATCCCACCACGAAGTGCCCGTCTCCCACGAGCTGGCGATGCATCGCCAGGGCCTCTCTGGCCAGGGCTTCCCCCTCGCCCGGGGCCCCGCGGGCGACGAGGTATCTCGCGCGAACCAGCAGGGCGTCGGCGAGGCCGATGGACGGCGCCGGGGAGACGTGGCGCCGTCCCCGCAGGGCGGCGGCGGAGAGGCCGTCGGCCTCGTCGAGCCGTTCCTGCTCGATCAACACCCGGGCGAGGGAGGTCAAGGCGTTGAGCGTGCGGTCGTGCTCCGCGCCGTCGCGCGCCCGGCGACGGGCCAGGGCGGACCGGAAGAGGGCCTCGGCGGCGTCCGGATCGCCCTTGCGGTCGGCGATGTAGCCCAGGTTGAGCAGGATCCGGTCGTAGGACGAGCCGCCGGAGTCGGGGAGCGAGGCGAGCAGGCCGAGTGCCTCCAGATAGAGCCGCCGAGCCGTGCCGTCGTCCCCGGCGATCTGGCGGCCGAAGCCGGCATCGTAGAGCGACCCCGCGAGGTCGGCGCTCCGGACGGGGGAGAGCGCCCGGGCCCGGCGGAGGACGACCTCCAATTGGCGCAGGCCGGCGTCGAACTCTCCCCGGGTCACCAGCGCGACCCCCAGGCGACCCATCATATCGAGGAGCACGGGGTCGTCGGCGGGGACCCGGGGCTGCATGGCGGCGATCACTTCGCGCCACAGCGTGATCGCGGTGTCCGTTTGGCCCTCCTCCTCGAGCACCCCGGCGACGATGGCCAGGATGCGACCCCAGCCCTCCGGATCGTCCGACAGGTTGGTCCGTCCTTGGGTCATGACCTCGCGCAGCACGGCGGCGCGGACCGAGTCGCCGGTCGCGCGGGCGGGGCCGCGGGTGAGCACCAACCGCTCCAGAACCTGCGATACCCGCTCGGCCCGGTCCCGCTGCAGCGTGACCGCCCGCGCCTGCAGGAAGAACAGCAGCGCCGAGGCCGTGATCAGCAGAGCGATGGCGGTGGTGAGGGCCACGCTCACCGTGTGGCGGCGCACCAGGCTCGCCGTGCGATACGCCCAGGAAGGCGCTCGGGCGTGGATCGGACGGCCCTTCCGGTGGCGCCGGAGGTCGTCCACCAGCTCCTGGGCCGAGCCGTAGCGCTCCCCCGGAGTGCACCGCATCGCTTTGTCGATGATGGCGTCGACGTCGCCGGCCAGCTGGCGGCGCAATTGTCGCGGCGAGGCCTGCCGTAGGGCGCTCAGCTCCGCGGCGGTCCGGTCGGTCGGCCCGGCCGCCACCTGGGACGGCCGCACCTCGGTCGCCACCAGGTCGGAAGGGCGGGCGAAGCGCTTGCAGCTGGCCCGGGCGAACGGCCGCAGCGGCTCGCCGTCCGGGGTGGCCGGCCGCCGCCCGGTGAGGACCTCGTACAGCAGGATGCCCAGCTGATAGACGTCGCTCGCGGTGGTGATGGCCTCTCCGCGTACCTGCTCGGGCGACGCGTACTCGGGCGTCATCGGGGACGCCATGGGATCCTGGGTAATGGCGCCCGTCGCGACATCCTCCGCCAGCAGCTTGGCGATGCCGAAGTCCAGGAGCTTCGGTCCCCCAGGGTCCGCCACGATGATGTTGGAGGGCTTGAGGTCGCGGTGGACCAGCAGATTCAAGTGGGCATACGCCACCGCCTCCCCCACCTCCTCGATCAGGGCGATCCGCTGCCGCACGCCCAACCGGTGGGCGTCGCAGTGGTCCAGGAGCGGCCGGCCCTCGACGTGCTCCAGGGCGAGCCACAGGGTGCCGTCGTCGGTGACGCCGGCGTCCAGGAAGCGGGCGATGTGGGGATGCTCCAGCCGGGCGAGCACCCGCCGCTCGTACTCGAACCGGGCCCGCCGCTCGGAGGTCGCGTGACTCCCGGCCAGCAGCTTGATGGCGACCCGTGCGCCGACGTCGCTCCGTTGGGCGAGATACACCACGCCCATTCCGCCCCGGCCCAGCTCGCTGACCAGCCGGTAGGGCCCGACCCGCAATCCCAGGCGGTCGGAGTGCCGAGGGGGTCGAGGATCCGCGAACAGCGCGCCCGGCGTCTGGTCGAGCACTTCGTGTCCCACGGCGTCCGCCCGGAGCATGGCTTCCACGCGGGCGCGGAGCGCGGCATCCCCGGCGCACTCGGCCTCGAGGTAGCGGGACCGCTCGGCGGGATCCAGCTCGACGGCGCCGGCGAATACGGCGAGCGCCCGGGCGTCGTCGCTCATGCCTCGCCCTCCGCGAGCTCCACCGACAGCCATGCCCGAGCGGTGCGCCAATCGCGCTCGACCGTGGCGATCGAGACTCGGAGCACCGCCGCCGTCTCCTCCGCGGTGAGCCCGGCGAAGAATCGGTGCTCCACCACCGCGGCCCGCCGCGGATCGGTTTCCGCGAGGCGAGTGAGGGCCTCGTCCAGGGCCACCAGCTGATCCGAGCGCATCGGCGCCGGCACGCCGCCGTCGTCCAGGCTCACGTCCCGCCGCGCCCCGCCGCCCCGCTTCCGAGCCAGCTGGCGCCGGGCCGCGTCCACCAGGACCTGCCGCATTGCCCGCGCCGCCACTGCGAGGAAGTGCGCCCGGCCGCGCCAGGCCACCGGCTGGCCGCCGACCAGCTTGAGATATGCCTCATGGGCCAGGGCCGTCGCGCTGAGGGTCTCGCCGGCCCGGCCCCGGCGGACGCGGTTGGCCAGCCGCCGCAGCTCGGGGTACACCAGCTCGAACAGGCGGTCCAGCGCGGGGCGGTCACCCCGCGCCGCAGCCTCGAGCAGTCGGGTCACGGTGTCGGTGGGTCCGTGGGCCATCGGTCCTAGGGGCCACCGGGCGCGGGTCGGCGCAAGGCGAGCCGTGTGCATGTCCTGGTATACGGAATCCGCTTTCGGAGTCCGTCATCCCATGATCAGGGACGGAGCCGCCGGGCGCAACGCCCTCACCGCCGAGGGCGGGGTGAGGGGAATCGGAGCGGGACGACGTAGAGCGAAGGTAGGGACGGCTGTTGGGGAGCGGGCTCGGGGCGTCTCATGACCAACAGGAGGGTAACACCATGCGTATCGGTGACTTGGCGCCGGATTTCACGGCGAACAGCACCCAGGGCACGATCCGGTTCCACGAGTGGATGGGCGACCAGTGGGCGGTGCTCTTCTCCCACCCGAAGGACTTCACCCCGGTCTGCACCACCGAGCTCGGGTACATGGCTCGGCTCGGCCCCGAGTTCGAGCGGCGCCGTTGCCGGGTCCTGGGCCTCAGCACCGACGTGCTGGACGACCACAACTCCTGGATTGCGGAAATCAACGCGACCCAGGGGGCCGAGGTGGCGTACCCGCTGATCAGCGACACGGATCTGACCGTGGCCAAGCTGTACGACATGCTGCCCATCGGGGCGCAGCCTGGGGCCAGGACCGCGCAGGACAACGCGACGATCCGGTCGGTGGTCGTGATCGGGCCGGACAAGCGCGTCAAGGCGACGATCGCCTATCCGATGACCACGGGCAGGAACTTCGACGAGGTCCTGCGGCTGCTGGACTCGCTCCAGCTGACCGACTCGGCCAGTGTCGCCACGCCGGTGAACTGGAAGCCCGGCGACGAGGTGGTGATCCCACCGTCGGTATCCAACGAGGACGCGCGGCGGCGCTACCCCCAGGGGTGGCGGACGGTCACGCCGTATCTGCGGATGGTACGGCTGGAGTCGGTGAAATAGTCCCGCGGTCTCCGGGGGGGCCTGCGCCGTCCCACGACTGCCGGCGCGCGGGCCGGGTCGCCGCCCTGGCACATCCGGCACCCGGTCCGACGCGTCCACCCGAGGGACTTCCGGACGGTCTGTCCTGCCTCCATAGTATGTAGCGCCGAGCGCTGGATCTCTCGGCCGGCCGCCTCCGCGGGCACTGCCCGGAGGCGGCCTTTCCCACCCCACCCGCTCGAGGCAACGGCGACTTCGTCATGGAGGGGCCCATCGCCATTCGGTTTGCCCTACTCGCCGACCATCCCGGCGCGATCCGCCGGATCGCGGAGTGGTATCACGGCGAGTGGGGGTACCTGAGCCCGAGCACCGGCCCCGAGGACATCGAGCGTCGGCTGCGGAGAGCGCTCACAAGAGACGCCATCCCGCTGGCGATCCTCGCGCTGGAGGGGGACGAGGTCGTCGGCGTCCTCGAGCTCAAGTTCCGCGAGATGGCGATCTACCCCGAGCGGGAGCACTGGCTCGGCGGCGTGTACGTCCCGGTGTCGCACCGCGGGAAGGGCATCGCCGCCGGGCTCGTGCGCCATGCGGCGGAGACCGCGAGATCGCTCGGCATCCGGACCCTGTCGCTGCAGACGGAGAAGCCGAACGGCGGGCTCTACGCCCGTTTGGGGTGGGTCCCGGTCGAGCGGGTGACCTACCGGGGCGTGGAGGTCCTGGTGATGGAGCGGCACTTGAGCGATGCACCGTCCTCGTCGAAGAATGCTCCCTCGGGGCCGTCGCGCCCCGCGTCGATCGCCCCGGCAGGGATCCGCGAAGCCACCTTGGAGGACGTCACCGCCATCGCGGAGCTCGTCAACCGCGCCTATCGGGTCGAAGCGCCCTACGTGCTCGGCGACCGCACCACCGAGTCCGCCGTGGCCGGCCTGATCTCGGCACCGGGCAGCGCCTTCCTCGTGCTCGAGGCCGCGTCCTCCGCCCCGCTGGCCACGGTCCTGGTCAAGGAGCAGGGCGACCGCGGCTACTTCGGGCTCCTCGCGGTCGATCCCGAGCGCCAGGGCGAAGGGCTCGGGAAGGCCATGGTCGCGGCGGTCGAAAGCCGCTGTCGGGGCCGCGGCTGCCGTCACCTGGACCTGTCCGTGCTGAGCCCTCGCTCGGAGCTGGTGACCTTCTACCGTCGCCTGGGGTTCCAGCCGACCGGCACGAAGGAGTGCCCGGACGCCGAGCGCCTGCGGGTCGAAGCCCACCTCATCCTCATGTCCAAGGCGCTCGGGGACTAGCGCCGGGTGTGACGCAATGTGCCGCGGGGGGCTTCCCACCCGACCGCGCGGGCTGCATCCTACTGCCATTCTCTCCGCCTTCGTCAGGCGTGAGGCCGCGCCATCATACTTCACCGCACCAGGGGGGATTCCATGCCCGACACTGCGCCGAGAACCGGCCCCTATCGGCTGATCATCGTCCTCTGGCTGCTGGCGGCGATCGCGGCCGGCGCCTTCGGCCTGGTCGAGCGTCTCCAGCCCCCGGGACCGCAGGTGTTGCTGGGCGGCCTTACCCTGGCCCTGATCCTCGCGGCCGTGTCGCTGCAGGGTTTCCGTCGCTGGCTCGCCAACCTGAACCTCCGCCAGGTCGTCGCCCTTCACCTCACCCGATTCGTGGGGATCTACTTCCTCGTCCTCTACGGGCGTGGGGATCTGCCGTTCGCCTTCGCGGTACCGGGTGGCTGGGGAGACATCGCGGTGGCCACGGGCGCGCTCGTCCTGGTGCTGTTCGTCCCCGACCTCGTCGCGCGCCGAGGGTGGGTCCTCGCGTGGAACGTCATCGGCCTCGTCGACATCCTGTTTGTCGTGGCCACCGCGGCCCGGCTCATGATGGCGGACCCGGCCTCGATGAGCGCGCTGGTGCGGCTCCCGCTGAGCCTCCTTCCGACCTTCCTCGTGCCGCTGATCATCGCCAGCCACCTCTACCTGTTCCGCCGCCTCTGGCCCGAGCGCATCGGATCGCGTCCCGCGGAGGGCGCCGGAAACCGCTAGCCCCGGGGCGCCTGGGGAGGGGAGATGACCGATCCGGGCGGGCGGCCGTCCGGTGCCACCTCGCCGACTCGGATGTGTGGATGACGAGAGGCGTCTCCGTTGCGGCCTGTCCTCACCTGCCGAGCGCGCCGGGTGTCGGCCGGATCACAAAGGCGGGGGCCGATTGGCCCCGGCGACCTCGTCCGCCAATATGTGCGACACCTACTGTATCCGAAGTCCAGTTGTACTTGCCTTTGCAGTATTGACTTACAATCACAACCAGCGGTTTGACGAGGTGACCAAGAATAGGTCTCCTCAGGCGGCACGTCGATTGCCCCCCGAAAGGCGGAGGTTGTGTGGAAGTCGGGAGGGCTCTTCGCCATGGGAGTGGAGGCAATGGGTGTCGCGCAGCCGGAAGCGTCCCCGCGAAGGGCCTCACGGGACCAGCCCGACCTCGGGCTGGGCCCTACGGCGATCAGGCGCTTCTCGAACTACGCGGTCGCGTACAGGCGCTGAGCCC
>JBFIUJ010000072.1:0-10074 GCA_041607595.1 Gemmatimonadales bacterium
GGGGCCTCCGAAGTTCAGAAGAAGATTCTCGCGAAGCAGCCCGACCCGCGCCTCCATGTGTTCGTCGTATGGGTGCCGCGGAACGGAGCCCGGGAAGAGCACGTCGGCCGGGTGGCAGGCCTCGTGACCGACCCGCGGGCACGCCAATACTGGGATGCCCCGGGCGGCGTGATCGATCGCTATGACCGCATGCTACGGCTCACCGGGCCCTGCGCGGGCATCTTCCTGTTGTACGGTCCCGATACGCGGTGGGAGGGAGACCGCGTTCCCGAGGCTGTGTGGGTCGAGGACGCTCATGCGCGCGAATTCAAACGCCCGTGGCCGCAGCTCGACATAGGTCGGCTGGCGGACTCGGTCGCCGCTTCCCTCCGGAGCCTGGAGCGGTGAGCGGCGAGTACCAGGCCTCCGGGACGTTGCCGCCTCCCGGGCCGCTCGGGCGCCTCGTGCGGGCGGGCCTGGGCCTCGGGTGTCTCGCGGTGGTGAGGTCGGTGGTCGAGGGGTGGGCGGCCCTGACCGGGGCGGTGCTCCCGCCGGGAATCGGGCTGTGGATCATCGTCGCCCTAGGCCTCTACGCGTTCCCGTACGTCGTGAGCCTCGGCTTCACGCGACGCTCCTCCCGCTTGCCGCGCTGGGCCGCGCTCGCGCTCGGCATCGGTTGGGCCGCCCTGAACCTGGCCCTCACCGGTGCCGTGTGGTCCGCGGGCCTCGGCTGGGCGATCGCGGTGTGGGCGGCCTACACCTTCGGGCATCTGGGCGTCTCTTTCCTCCTGGCTGCGCTCCTGGCGACGCCCGGATGCGAGATGCGGGCGATCGCGCATCTCCTGGCGAGGCTCCGCAGCGGAAACGCCCTGGAGCACGCCTGCCCGGGGCTCCTGGATCCGCTCGACCGCTGGGAGCTCGGGCGCTCGAGTCGAATCGCGTCTTGACTCTATACTTCGGTATAGGGTGTAAGTTCGACTGGCCGAGGAGGTGGAGCGATGACCATGACCATCGGACAGGTCGCCGAGCGAGTGCACGTCAACGTGCAGACCGTGCGGTACTACGAACGACGGGGTCTCCTGCCGGAGCCTCCCCGGACCGCGTCGGGCTACCGGCAGTACGACGCCGAGGCCGTCCGGCGCATCGGGTTCATCAAGCGCGCCCAAGGCCTCGGATTCACGCTCGAGGAAATCACGGAGCTCTTGGACCTTCGGGTGGACCCGGAGGGAAGCTGCGACTCGGTCGAGGCGCGGGCGGAGCGGACGATCACCCGGATCGAGGCCAAGATCGCAGACCTCGAGCGCATGCGGGACGCACTCACTCGCCTCGCTCACGATTGTCGACACCGCCGGGCGTCGGACGACTGTCCGATCCTGGTGTCCTTGGAGGAGGACCTATGAGCACCAGGGCCATCGAGCTCGTGTATTTCTCGGGCTGCCCCAATGCGGGCGCCGCCCGGGACAACATCAAGCAGGCGCTTGCCGCGCTGAGGCTGCCTGCCACCTTCGCCGAGTGGGATCAGCTGGACGCCTCGGCCCCCGAGCGGATCAGGCAATACGGCTCGCCGACGGTGCTGGTGGACGGTCGGGACATCACGGGAGTCGGGGCGGTCGAGGGGGCCACCTGCCGAGCGGAGGGCGCGCCGTCGGTCGAGACGATCAAGGCGGCCCTGGCGGCCGCTCGGTGATCGGCAAGACCCTCGCGGCGGCCGGAGCCGGCATTGCCGCCGCGTTCGCCTCGGCGCTTTGCTGCGCCGGGCCCCTCCTAGCCGTCATGGCCGGGGTCTCCGGCGCGGGACTGGCGAGCACGTTCGAGCCGATGCGCCCCTACTTCCTGGGCGCCGCGGTGCTGGCGGTGGGGAGCGGGCACGCACTGCTGCACCGGGAGGAGCGGAAGGCCTGCGAACCGGGGAGGCCGTGCGCGGCCCCGGCGACCCGCAGGACGATGAAGTGGATGGTCTGGTCCGCTACCGCACTCGCGCTCGTCTTTGCCGCATTCCCATGGTGGTCCGGGTGGATCCTGAGCTGATGAGGTGACCGAATGATGTCCAAGACGCTTTTCGCGGCTGGCGCCCTCGCATTCGGGGCTCTGGCCGTGTGCCCGCTGTGCGGAGGGGGCCCCGACGCCGTATCCGCCACTCATGTCGTGGCGCTCGAGACGCCCGCGGACACGGCTCAGGTGAGGCTCGCGATCCAGGGGATGACCTGCGGCAGTTGCGCCACCACGGCGCGCCTCGCGCTGCGGCGAGTGGCCGGGGTCTACGACGCCACCGTGTCCTACGATTCCGCCAGCGCCGTCGTGAAGTACGACCCCGCCGCCACGGCACCCGATCGGTTCATCGCGGAGCTCGCGCGGATGACGGGGTATGTGGCGCGAGTGGTGGTAGACACGTCCGGCTTTCCCGGCGGGGACTAGCCGGAGCCGGGGGTTGGAACGCACCGCGGGCCGCCTTCGGGCGGCCCGCTTGTTGTCGTCCTCGTCGTCAGATTCGCAGCAACGCCAGCACCAGCAACACCTGGGACCCTCCTTCCATCGGCGCTCGATGGCCCGACACCAAGCGCGGACGGTTGCCGGTTGGCTGGGGTTCAGCAGCTCGCCCCCTTCGGCCCCCGCGCTCGTCTCGTCTTCATGAGGCCGAGACGTCATGACGCTGCGGGGAGGGGAAGAGCCCCTTTGCCTGTTCCCCTGTTCTCCCGTTGTCCCGTTCTCCGGTAGATTCTCTCCCTCCCCATGCCCTCCCCTTCGGCCCGCCTACTCGCCGCCGCCGGCCTCCGGTCGCTCGTCGTCGGAGCGGTCGGGGTCCTGTTCGGCCTCTACCTGGCCGAGCTGAGGGTCTCGCCCGAGCAGGCGGGAGTGCTGATCGGGGTCGGCCTCGCCGGAGGCGCGGTGGGCACGGCGGTGGTGGCGTTCCTCGGTGAGCGGCTCGGCCGCCGGGCCACGCTCGTCGCCGCGACGGTGCTCGGCGCGGCGGGGCTTGCCGTCGTAGCCGTCGCGCAGGACATGTGGGTCATCGGCCTGGCGGCCTTCGCCGGGATGGTGAACGGCATGGGACGCGACCGGGGGCCGGCGCAGACGCTGGAGCAGAGCCTGCTCGCCGACGCGGCGACCGACCGCAGCCGCACGACGCTCTTCACCCGCTACACCCTGGCCCAGGACGTGGCCGGCGCACTGGGCGCCCTCGGCGCGGGGCTCCCGGCGCTGCTCGGGCGAGTGAGCGACCTCCCGGTCCTCGCGGGCTATCGGTGGGCCTTCGCGGCGGGCGCCGCGATCTCCCTGGCTCCTTTGCTTCTGTATGCCGGCCTCCCGCCCGGCCGCGCCCTGGCGCCCGCGGGATCGCCTTGGTGGAAGGCGCCCCTCTCGACGACGTCGAAACGACGGGTGCGGGATCTCTCGGGCCTCTTCGCGCTGGACAGCCTGGGCGGCGGGTTCCTGGCCGGGTCGATCCTCACCTACTGGTTCTTCCATCGCTTCGGCCTGGGGGGCGAGGCGCTGGGCGCTGTGTTCTTCGCGGCGCGGGCGCTCAACGCGCTGAGCTACCTGGCGGCGGAGCGCCTGGCCCGCCGCATCGGGCTCGTGCGGACGATGGTGTTCACGCATCTTCCGTCGAGTCTCTTCCTGATCGCCCTGCCGTTCGTGCCGAGCGCGTGGATGGCCGTGACCCTCTTCCTCTTCCGGGAGGCGCTGGTGCAGATGGACGTCCCGACGCGGCAATCCTACGTGGCCGCCGTGACCGCCCCCGGCGAGAGGACCTACGCGTTGGGCGTCACCGGGTTGGTGCGCAACGTCGGCTGGTCGGTTGGCCCGCCCCTCGCGGGCCTCTCGATGGCCGCGCTCGGGCTTGGTGCCCCGCTCGTGCTGGGAGCCGGGCTCAAGATCGCCTACGATCTCGCGCTCTACCGCTCGTGCGCGAACGTCCCGGCGCCGGAGGAGGTGGGCGCGTGAGGGGGTACCGGGTCGCGACGCTGCTCGTCGCGGCGCTCGGCATGGCCCCCGGGGCCCTCGCCCAATCGGTGGAGCGGGGCCTCGTGCTCCGGGCCGCGCCCGGCGCGACCGCGATCCGTCTGGACGGACGGCTCGACGAGCCTGCCTGGGGCACGGCGGATTCGATCGTCTCGCTCACCGAGGTGGTGCCGCGCGAGGGTGG
This sequence comes from Gemmatimonadales bacterium, assembly GCA_041607595.1. Taxonomy (GTDB): domain Bacteria; phylum Gemmatimonadota; class Gemmatimonadetes; order Gemmatimonadales; family GWC2-71-9; genus JBFIUJ01. The sequence goes on from JBFIUJ010000072.1 coordinate 4,124, forward strand.
GACCCCGGTCGGCCGCACCGTGGTGCGGGTCCTGGTGGACGGCCCCTCGGGGACCCTCGTGATCGGCGTGGTGGCGCTGGACCCCGAGCCCGCCGGGATCGTCAGCTTCGCCGTCGCCCGCGACGCCGACCTCGACGACGAGGACCACGTCCGCATCGTCCTGGACACCTTCCGCGACGGCCGCTCCGGGTACGTCTTCGCCGTGAATCCCGGCGGCGCCCGGTTCGACGCGCTGGTGAGCAACCGCGGCGAGTCGCAGGACGAGAGCTGGGACGCGGTCTGGGAGGCGGCGACCGCCCGGACGCCGGAGGGCTGGTCCGCGGAGATCCGGATCCCGGTGCGGAGCCTCATCTTCCGGAGCGGGCTCTCGGGCTGGGGCTTCAACGTCGAGCGCCGGGTGCAGCGGCTGCAGGAGACCAGCCGCTGGAGCGGGGCCCAGCGAGACTTCGCCTTGACCCACACGAGCCGGGCCGGCGTGCTCGACGGCCTGCCGCGCTTCGGGCTGGGCCTCGGCCTCTCCGTCCGTCCCTCGGTGACGGGTGGCCTCGAAGTCCCGGCGCCGGGCTCCGACCTCGATCCCTCCGGCGACATCAGCCTGGACCTCTCCCAGCGCCTCGGGCCCAACCTCGAGGCCGCCCTCACGGTGAACACCGACTTCGCCGAGACCGAGGTGGACACCCGGCAGACCAACCTGACGCGGTTCCCGCTCTTCTTTCCGGAGAAGCGGGCCTTCTTCCTGGAGGGGGCGGACCTCTTCGATTTCGGGCTCAGCCTCGGCCGGGACGTGGTCCCCTTCTTCAGCCGCCGCATCGGCCTGGTGCAGGGCACCCCCGTGCCGTTGCGGGGCGGGCTCAAGGTGAGTGGCCGCCTCGGCGGGACGAGCGTGGGTGCGCTGGCCGCCCGGACCGGAGCGGAGGACTCGGTCGCCCCCGGGACCACCCTGGGCGCGATCCGGGTGCGCCAGGACGTACTCGAGGAATCCTCGGTGGGCGTCATCGCGACGGTGGGCGACCCGCTCGGGCGCTCCGGCGCCTGGCTCGCGGGGGTGGACGCCACCTTCCAGACCTCGCGCTTCCGGGGCGGGAAGAACTTCCTGGTCGGGGTCTGGGGGCTCGCGACGGATCGGGACGATCTCGCCGGCGACCGCACCGCGGCCGGCTTCAAGATCGACTATCCCAACGACCTGTGGGACGCGTCGCTCACCTACCGGCGGATCGGAGACGGCTTCGACCCCTCGCTGGGGTTCGTGCCCCGCGCGGGGATCCAGTCCTGGCGGCTGGGGGTCGAGTTCCAACCGAGGCCCGCGTGGGGGCTCGTGCGCCAGATGTTCTATCAAGTGGTCGGGAGCGCGGTCACGGACCTCGGCGGTCGGTGGGAGAGCTATCGGGTGTTCATCGCGCCGCTCAACTGGCAGCTCGAGAGCGGGGACCGGTTCGAGGCGAACGTGGTCCCCCAGGGCGAGCGACTCGCCGCGCCCTTCGAAGTGGCGGACGGCGTGGTGATCCCCCCCGGGGAATACCACGACGTGCGGTATCGGCTGGAGGCGGAGTTGGCGGCGAAGCGGCGGCTCAGCGCCGAGGCGACCTGGCGGTTCGGCGACTTCTTCGAAGGGAGCCTCCACGAGCTGGAGCTGGACCTGCGGTGGACCCCCGTCGCGCTGCTGACCCTGGAGCTGGGGCTGAAGCGGAACATCGGTCGGCTGCCGCAGGGCCGGTTCACCCAGGACCTGGCCGGCGTGCGGGCGCGACTGAACCTCTCGCCCGATCTCCAGGTGACGAGCCTGCTGCAGTACGACAACGAGAGCCGCTCCTTCGGCTCCAATACCCGCCTGCGGTGGACCTTCTCGCCCCTGGGCGACCTCTTCCTGGTCTACAACCACAACGCACGGGACCCGGCGGGGGCCGAGGGGCTGGGGTTCGAATCGGCCCAGCTCCTGGCCAAGGCGCAGTACACTCTGCGCTACTGACCCCCCCAACGCGATCCCCCCTCCGGACTTCGGAGGGGGGATCGACCAGAGAGGCACCTCCGGACCCGCGTGCCCCCACGCGGGCGCGATACGCCGCGATTACTTCTTCCGGAGGGCCTTGACCTCGCTGGGCATCACCGTGAAGGCGGCGTTGCCCCAGCTGTTGTAGACGTACGTGAGCACGTTGGCGATGTCCTCGTCCGACAGCCGTAGCCCGGGCATCACGCCGTCGTAGGTCTCGCCGTTCACCACGATCTTGCCGCTCAGCCCTTCGGTGACGATGCCGATGGCACGGGCCTTGTCCGCGTTCAGGTAATCGGACAGGGCCAGCGGCGGGAAGGCCTTGGCGATACCGTGACCCGTGGCCTGGTGGCAGGCGACGCACTCGCGGGTGTAAACCAGGCGCCCCTTCTCGATTCGCTGCGCCTTGGTCATCGCGGGGGTGGGCTTCGGGATCTCCGGCGGCATCGTCTGGACGGCTCCGCCCTCCGCCAGGTAGATCTCGTCGGACGTCTTGCCGGAGTAGACGGCGAGGTCGGTCGGCCCCTCGACCTCCATCATCCCCAGCGCCCCCTTGTTGAAGGCCCGGAAGATCGAGTGGTCCACCAGGAGATAGGTGCCGGGCACGTCGAGCTTGAACTCGACCATCGCGGCGCCGCCGGCGGGGATCAGGGTGGTCTGGACGTTGCTCGTCGCCGCGTCGCCGGCTTCGCCGTACACCCGGTCGAAGATCTCGCCGATCACGTGGAAGGAGGAGACGAGGTTGGGACCGCCGTTGCCCACGAAGAGACGGACGGTCTCACCCACCTTGGCCTTCAGGGCGCGATCGCCGCTCAGGGCCCCGACGGCCCCATTGAACACCACGTAGTCGGGCTGCTCCCGCAGGGCCTTCTCCATGCTGAAGGGCTGCAGCCCCTGGGCTCCATACCCTCCCGCCGTGTAGAACTCGCTCTGCATCACGTAGTACTCGCGGTCCACCTTCGGGAGCCCCTCCTTCGGCTCGACCAGGATCAGGCCGTACATCCCGTTGGCGACGTGCATGCCGACCGGGGCGGTGGCGCAGTGGTAGACGTACAGACCGGGGTTGAGCGCCGTGAACGAGAACACCGACGCGTGCCCAGGTGCCGTGAACGAGGCCGCCGCGCCGCCTCCAGGACCGTTCACCGCGTGGAGGTCGATGTTGTGCGGCATCTTGCTGTCCTGGCGGTTGCGCAGATGGAACTCCACTTGATCGCCTTGCCGGATGCGGATGAGCTGGCCCGGCACCTCGCCGCCGAAGGTCCAGACGTTGTAGCTCACGCCGTCGGCCAGCCGAGCGACCTTCTCCTGCGTCTCCAGCCGAACCACGACCTTGGCCGCGTGGCGGCGGGTGATCGGGGGTGGGACGTTGGGAGCGGCGACGAGCACCGCGACCTCTTCGGGCAGATCCCGCATGGTCGGCGGCCCCGAGGAGATGAGGGGGAGCACGGCGAGCGCAGCCATCGGCGCGAGGAGCCGGGAGTGGAAGCGCGAGGCTCGGATGAGCATGGTGCCCTCGTCGATGGAGTCGGTGGGGCCGCGGAGGCCCGGTACGGGAATCGTGGGAATCCTGGCTTGGAGTTCACTCTACTCCGAGGCGGGAAAGCGTGCGGTGAAGACACCATGAAGGCGTCTTCAGGGTTGGATGCACGGGGGGGCAGGGAGTCGGAGGGGGCGACGGCGCGCAGGCCCTTCGATTCCCGACTCGATCTCCCAGAACCTCGCCTCGGCCCGGCCCGTAGGGGTGACATCCCCGCAAGGAGACTCGATGAGACACCGTTGCCGCATCGCCCCACTGGTCGCTCTCGCCTTCGCGGCGCTACCGGCCCAGGCGCAGTCGCCCGCCGCTCCGCTCCAGTCGGCCGTCGACGCCCGCCTCTCGGAGCTGGAGGCCGACCTGATCGCGTTCCGCCGGGACCTCCACCGCCATCCCGAGCTCTCCGGCGCCGAGGAGCGGACCGCGCGGGTGGTCGCGGAGCGGCTCCGGGCGCTGGGCCTGGAGGTGCGCACCGGCGTGGGCGGCCACGGGGTCGTCGCGATCCTCCGCGGCGCCCGCCCCGGGCCGACGGTGGCCTTCCGGGCCGACATGGACGCGGTGCGCTCCGACGCGCCGGACCCGGTCGCCTTCCCGTCGGTCACGCCGGGGGTGCGCCACATCTGCGGGCACGACATCCACACCACGGTCGGTGTCGCGCTGGCCGAGGGCCTGGCCGCGGTGCGGGACCGGCTGGCCGGGTCGCTGATGCTGGTCTTCCAGCCGGCGGAGGAGCGGGGCACCGGCGCGCAGGCAATGCTGCGGGACGGCGTGTTCGGTAAGGAGACGCCGGCCGCGATCTTCGCGGTCCACACGTCGCCCTATGAGGTCGGCCGGCTGGGCACGAGGCCCGGGGTGCTCCTGGCTGGGCGGGACTTCGTCCGGGTGGCGCTCAACGGGTCCGGCGACCTTCGCGCGGCCGCGGACTCGGTCCGGCAGACGATCGCGCGGGTGCCCACGATCGGGCCGGACCAGGCGAACGCCCCGGCTCCCGAGGGGTTCATCTATGCGGAGGTCGGCCCCCTGCGCCGGGCGGGCGACGGCTGGGTCCTGGGCGCCTGGATCACCACCGCAGGCGACGCCGCGCGGGCCCGGGCTCGGCGCGCAATCCTCGAGGGGATCGCGCGGATGGCCCTCCCCGGCGTGACCATCACGCCGACCTACGAGGAGCGGACGATCGCGGGCGTGACCAACGCCCCGGCCGTGGTCGAGGCTGCCTCCGCGGCCATTCGCAGCGTGCTGGGGGAGGAGACCGTGCAGGAGGTGCGGTCCATCATTCCCTCCTTCAGCGAGGACTTCGGCGCCTTCCAGGAGCGGGTCCCGGGAGCGATGTACTTCCTCGGCGTGAGCAATCAGGAGCGCGGGTGGGTGGGCATGCCCCACTCGCCGGACTACGTGGCGGACGAGCGGGCGATCCTGGTCGGCGCCCGGGCGATGGTGGCGGCGATCCTCGCCAGGCTCGGCGCCTGACCCGGGTGGTGGGGGCGGAGCAGGCTACCGGTGGATCGCCGAAGGGAGCAGCCCCGCGTGTTGCCGAGACGCGCTTCGCGGCGTAGCTTGGGCCGGCAGAGAGGTCCCCCATCCCCCTTGCCTGGAGCATACGATGCGAGTCATTACGGCGATCGGTCTGGCCGCTCTCGTGGCCTGCGCGCCGGCCGAGCAGAAGGCGGACGCCCCCGAAGGCATGGCACCCGCCATGACCGTGGCGGATTTCGCCGGCACCTGGAACGCCACATCGACCCTCGCCGGTGTCGAGGCACCGGTGGAGTCCCAGATCACCGGCACGGCGGCGGGGACGGATTGGGTCATCATGCTGCCCAACCGGGAGCCCATCCCGCTACAGGTCTCCGTCGCGGGCGACAGCCTGATCGCCCAGTCGGGCCAGTACGAAAGCGTGCTCCGCAAGGGCGTCATGGTCTCGATCCGGATGGCCCAGGTGATGCATCAAGACATGATGATGGGCAACCTGGTGGCCACCTACCAGACCCCGAACGGCCAGGAGATCGTCACCGGGACGACGCAGGCGGTCCGCGCCGTGCCCTGAGTCGGACCTGAGGCTTGATCGGCGAGCGGGGCGGCGCGGTTGGGCCGCCCCGGCTCGTCAGCGCTCCAACCGGAAGACCCGCACCGCGTTGTCGTGGAACACGCTCCGCCAGTGCTCCCGGGGTATCGCCCGCTTGTAGGCCTCGACGTAGGAGGCCATGTCCACCAGCGGCCAGTCCGAGCCGAAGAGGAGCTTGGTCGGGTCCTCCACGTAGCCGAAGATCCACGCGATCCGTTCCACCACGTATCGGTCCACCCACGCGCGGGGTCGCTCGGCCGCGTTCCCCACCATGAAGGCCGACGCCTCCAGGAACACGTTCGGGTTCTTGTAGGCCACCTCGGCCGCGGTCTCGACCCAGGGATACCCGGCGTGGGCGATCACGAAGGTCA
>JBFIUJ010000073.1:0-10031 GCA_041607595.1 Gemmatimonadales bacterium
GCCCAGGCCGGCGGATCGGGCCAGGGCTACAACCGGCGCACGCCGTTCGGCTCGATCGGCGGCGACGGCAACTGCAGCTACTATCTGCACCCCAACGGCAGCAGCGTGTCCAACTGCTGACGTCTCCCGCATCACCCGCCGCGCCGGACCGTCCAGCATCGGGGCCGGCGAGCGATGCGCCCCGGCGGGCGATCGCCGCCTGGCTGCTCGTCGGGTGCGCCCTGGTCGCCGCCATGGTGGTGGTGGGCGGTATCACCCGACTCACGGGCTCGGGCCTCTCGATCACCGAATGGAACGTGGTGACCGGGACCCTTCCCCCGATGGGCGAGGCCGACTGGGAGGTGCTCTTCGCGAAGTACCGGGCGACGCCCCAGTTCGCGCAGATCAACGCCCACTTCGGTCTGGCCGAGTTCAAGCGCATCTTCTGGTGGGAGTACGTCCATCGCCTGCTCGGGCGGGTGCTGGGCATCGTGTTCCTGGTCCCGTTCTTCTACTTCCTCGCCCGGGGATGGCTGGACCGGAGGCTCCGCCGCCGGGTCCTGCTGCTCTTCGCGCTCGGAGCGTTCCAAGGTGTTCTCGGCTGGCTGATGGTCGCGAGCGGCCTGGTGGATCGCCCGGCGGTGAGCCACTATCGGCTCGCGGCCCACCTGCTCACCGCGCTCGCCACGCTGGCGGTGACGCTGTGGTTCGCGCTCGACCTCCTGCCGAGCCCGGAGCGGACGGCCCATCCGCGCGGTCGGATCCTGCTCGCGAGCTTCGCCGCGCTCCTCGGCCTGCAGCTGCTCTACGGCGCCTTCGTCGCCGGGCTGCGGGCGGGCGGCATCTTCAATACCTTCCCGTTGATGGGAGACGGCCTCGCGCCCCCCGGCCTGTGGGCCGACGCCTGGCGCGGGCTGGCCGCGGACCCGGTGGTGGTGCAGTTCGCCCACCGCCTGCTGGCCTGGGCGCTCCTCGGCGTGGGCGCCGTCCTGGCCTGGCGCCTGGGGCGGGACCCCTCGGCGGGCCGGGCGGCCCGCTGGCTCGGCGCCGCGGTGGCGCTGCAGTTCGCCCTCGGCGTCGTCACGATCCTCGGATTCCCCCGGTATCCCGTCGGGCTGGGCGCCCTGCACCAGTCCGGGGCCGTGCTGCTCGTCGTCGCGACGGTCGTGCTGGCCCACCGGATGGTGCCGGCTCGGATGACCGCGGTGGACTGAGGCCGCGCCTTCTCCGATCGAGGACCCGGACGCCGGAGACGATCATGGCACGCGAGGAGGCGGCACGATGCAGGCGATCGATGTGAGCGAGGCCCTGGCGGGGATCACGGAGCACTGGCGGCCGATGGTGGTCGGACGGCTGAACGGGCAGGAGGTGAAGCTGGCCCGTTGTCTCGGCGAGTTCGTCTGGCATCATCATGCGGATGCCGACGAGCTCTTTCTCGTGGTCCGCGGGAGGCTCCGGATCGACTTCCGTGACGGCCCCGTCACGCTGGGCCCGGGGCAGCTGCTAGTGGTGCCGAGAGGGGTGGAGCACCGCCCGGTGGCGGAGGAGGAAGTGGAGCTGCTGCTCTTCGAGCCGGCGGGCACCCGGAACACAGGCAACGTGGAGCATCCGAGCCTCACGGCACCGTGAGGGCAGGGGATTTCATCAAGGGCGAGTGCCATGGGGAAAGCTGGCCGGACCCGACCCAGTGGAGGTGAGATGATGCGGATAGGGTTCGTTCCTGCGGCGTTCGCGTGTGCGCTTCTCGTGGTCGGATCGGCCGCCGCGCAGGAGGCCGCACCCCGTCCCGCCACCTGGGTGTACGGGGGCCTCGGAGTGGGTGTGATAGGCGAGTTTGGCGGACCGGCCTTGGTCCTGGGAGTCGCCCACAGCCAAGGGCCGCACTACTTCACCGCTCGTTTGACCGGAACGGGGGGCTTCTACCAGGTCGACGCTTCCAGTGACCTCGGAGTCTTGTACGGAAGGGCCGGGCACGGTCGCCGTAGCCGGTACTACGCGGCCGCCGGCGTGGCGGTGGTGGACGGAACACGCTGCGACGGGTTTGATTTTCTGGGCGTCTGTTCGGTCGACAGAGTCTCGAGCACGGTCGTCGGCCTGCCCTTGGCGGCCGGGATCTCCTGGAGCCCGGCCACGTCCTTCGGACTCGGGCTCCAGGCGTTCGCGAACGTCAACAGCTTCCAGTCGTTCGCGGGCGCGCTCGTGGTGCTGGAGCTCGGGCGGCTGCGCTGACTCCTGGACGAGGCTGGCGGCGCCGGGGCCCCAGGGCAGGTGCCCGGCAGGATGGTCCCGGACCGCGGGCGACGCATCTGGATCCGGTTGGCGCGCCCGTAACCCCGACCGGAGGTCGATGGTGAACGCCTGGCTCGTCGGAGCGGCGGCGCTCTGCCTAGCGGTGGGCCTGGCCCACTCCTACCTGGGTGAGCGGTACATTCTCATCCGGCTCTTCCGCCGCGAGCTGCCGCCGCTCCTCGGGTCGGACGCATTCACCCGGGCGACGCTGCGGTTCGCCTGGCACATCACCACGGTCGCATGGCTGGGGTTCGGCGCGATCGCCTGGGGGCTGGCCCATGGGGCCGGCGCCCGATGGATCGGCGGAGCGATCGCGGCGACGTTCGGCGCCTCCGCCGTCATCGCGGCCGCGGCCTCCCGGGGCCGCCACCTGTCCTGGATCGCCTTCGCCGCGATCGCCGCCGGCGCCTGGCTCGGCACGCGGTGACCATGCTCTCTCGAGAGGCTCGGTTACGATGAAGATCCAACGCACAACCATCCCCTGGCTGCTGTCGATGGCCATGGTCTTGCCCCCGTCCCTCCCTGCGCAGGGCATCCCGGATTCGGCCAAGGTGGCCTCGGCCACGGCGGCTGCCGAATCGTGGCTCGCCCTGGTGGACGAGGCGCGATACGGGCAGAGCTGGGAGAAGGCCGCCGAGGCCTTCCGTGCCGCCGTGACGTCGGCCCAATGGGAGGCGGCGGTGGTGCAGGCGCGGGGCCCGCTCGAGCCGTTCGGCGCTCGCACGCTCCTCGGCGCGCGCTACACGAAGGAGCTGCCCAACGCACCGCCGGGCGAGTACGTCCTGATTCAGTACCGGACCGCGGTGTCGCAGGACCGGATGGTGGTGGAGACGGTCGTGCCGATGCTGGACCCGGACGGGATCTGGCGGGTGAGCGGGTACTTCGTGCGGCCCGAGTGACGCGGATCCCGGCGGACGGCGACCGTGCTCTTCGCCCTCCTGGCCGATGCGGTCGTGGTGGTGCACGCCGCGTTCGTGGTGTTCGCGGTGGCGGGCGGTCTCCTGGTCCTCCGGTGGCCGCGCCTGGGATGGGCGCACCTGCCCGCCGCAGCGTGGGCGGCGCTCATCGAGTTCCGCGGCTGGATCTGTCCGTTGACGCCGCTGGAGAACCGCCTCCGGCGGGCCGCCGGCGGCACGGGGTACGAGACCGGCTTCGTGGAGCACTACCTGACCCCGGTGCTCTATCCGGAGGGCCTCACCCGGAGCCACCAGGTGGTGCTCGGCTTCGCCGTGCTGGCGATCAACTTGGCGGTGTATCTGCTGCTCGCCCGACGATTGGCCCGCCGGAGGTCTCGATGAGGCCGGGGGCGACGCCGTCGGTTTCCCGGTCCGACGCGGGCCGGCCGGCGAGTCACCCACCATCCCTGGAGACGACGTGAGCCGCACGGGCTGGATCGTAGCCGCCGGCATTCTCGCCGCCCTCGCGGCCCCGCTCTCGTATGCCCTCGAGGCGCGAGCCGTCAACGCCTGCCGCGGCTCGGGGGGGAGCTACGACTTCGACGCCGGCGCGTGCGACCCGGATACGCTGCACCCGGTGCGGCCCTGGGCTCCGCGCAGCCGGCCCGCGCTCGCGATGACCGCGGCCGGGGTGGCGCTCCTGATCATCACCGGAGCGTCGGCCGGCTTCCGCCGGACTCGGAGCGGGCCGTGACCCGGTGGTGGCGGCCGCGCTGGAGGCCGGAGGCTCGGACCACCCGACGGTGATCGTTGGGCGCGGCGGGCGGCTGAGTAGGGCTGGACGATCGGTTCATCCACGGAGGCGCGACGTGACCAAGGAGGAGATCCGCAAGCAGATCGCCGAGCTCGAGAAGCAGCTGACCCAGGAAGGCGCCGGGGGGGATCCGATGCTCTCGCACTCGGAGCACCTCGCCATCCGGGGGCGCACCCTCCGGGATCTGGCGGATCTGCGGGCGCGACTCGAGGCCCTGGAGCGGGACGGCGAGTGATCGCGGGGGCGGCGCTCAGGATCGTCCCCGTCCGTTGGCACTCGTGGGATGCCCACGTGCTGGAGGAGGATCGGCCCGTCTGCACCATCGACGTGGCCGGGGTTCGCGACCGCGCCCGCTTCACGCTCGCGGGCGAGTCTTACGAGATCGTGAGCGCGGGGATCCTGCCGCGGCGGTTCCGGCTCGAGCGGGACGGGCGGGTCGTCGCGTCGGCCGAGCGATCCGGCCTGTGGCGCCGCGGCTTCGAGGTGTCGGCCGGGGATCGTTCGCTCGCCTTCCGCCCCACCGCGCTCCTGCGGCGGCGCTTCCAGCTCCTGCACGGCGACCGTGTCGTCGGCCACTTCGCGCCGGACGGATGGCTCACCCGTCGGGCGCGTGCGATGTTCCCCGCCGACATCCCCCTCCCGATCCGCATCTTCATCGTGTTCCTCGGGCTCACCCTCTGGCGCCGGGCGGCAAGGGCCGCCGGGTCCTGAGGGTCAACGCAGCATCGCCTCCACCGCGTCCTTGGGCACGGCACCGACCTGGCGGCCGGCCTCGGCGCCGCTCCGGAACAGGATCAGGGTCGGAATGCCTCGGATGCCGTACCGGGCCGAGGCGGCCTGGTGCCGGTCGGTGTCCACCTTCAGCACCAGGGCCCGGCCCTGGTGCTCGCGGGCCACCTCGTCCAGCACCGGCGCCATGACCTTGCAGGGGGCGCACCAGTCGGCGTAGAAATCCACCAGCACCGGCACCTCGGTGGACCGGAGGATCTCCGCGAGGTCGTCGTCGCCGGCGGGGAGAGGGCGGTCCAGGTGGAGCGGGACCTTGCAGTCGGCGCAGCGCGGACCGTCGGCGATGCGGGCGAGGTCCACCCGGTTCAGCGTCAGGCAGAACGGGCAGCGGACCACGGCCCTACGCGCGGCGGCTGTCGGCTCTGGCATCGGTCTCTCCTCGTGATCGGGCTCACGCCTCCCAACGAACCGAGGCGGAGCGGGGCATGACGGTCTCCCGGGCGGTTGTCGCGGGCCGAGGGGACACGGTACCTTGCGGACCATCACGCCGGCAGGCGGAGCGCCATGGCCCTGATCGGGTACCGGCCGGACGACGAGATCCCCGAGGCGGATCGCGTCCCCGACCTAGACAATATCCTCCGAATCCATTCGGTGCACCCGCGGGTCATGCGGCAGCACTACGAGCTCTACATCGAGCTCATGTACAAGCCGGGTCCGCTCAGCCGGCCCCAGCGGGAGATGGTGGCCACCGTGGTGTCGGCCACCAACGGCTGCCACTATTGAATCGAGCATCACGGAGCGGGTCTCCGTCGCGCGATGACCGCCGCCGGCATGCCGGCCCCCGACCAAGACCGGGTCGTCCCCGGGCTCATGGCGGGCGAGCTGCCGCCGGCGCTGAGCCCCGTGGACCGGGCCCTCCTGTCCTACGCCGTGAAGCTCACCCGCACCCCGTGGGAGATCACCGCACGGGACACGACCGAGCTCCGGAGCGCCGGACTCGACGACCGCGGGATCCACGACCTGTGCGCCATCACCGCCTACTTCGCGTTCGTGAACCGGATCGCGGACGGCCTGGGCGTCGAACTGGAGGAGCGGTTCGGCTCCTAGACCCCCTCAGCCCGCCGCCCGACCCTGCTCGAGCTCGAGCAGGAACCGCTTCCGCCAGACGCCGCCGCCGTACCCGCAGAGCCGCCCGTCGTTCCCCACCACCCGGTGGCAGGGGATCACGATGGCGAGCCGGTTCTGGCCGTTGGCGCGGGCGACCGCTCGGACCGCCGTCGGGCGTCCGATCGCCCGGGCCTGGTCGGCGTAGCTTCGGGTCTCGCCGTAGGGGATCGCTCGCAGGGCCTCCCAGGCGTCGCGCTGGAAGTCCGAGCCGGGGAGCGCGAGCGGGACGTCGAATCGCCGCCGCTCGCCGCCGAAGTACTGCTCCAGCTCCAGACGCAAGCGATCGAGCACCGGGTTGGTCCCGGGAGTGAAGACCGCACCCGCCCTCCGGCGCAGGCCCTCGAGCTGCTTCTCCAACATCCTCCGGTCAGCGAACTCGAGCAGCCAGACTTCCTCGTCGTCCGCCGCGGTCAGCATCGGGCCCAGGGGCGTCAGGATCCGGTCCACCACCAAGTGCCGCTCCTCGCGATGGCGGCCGGGCGGCCCGCCGACCAGTCCGTGGAAGGCGTCGCGGAACCCGCTCAGCGACTCGAAGCCGGAGTCGAAGGCCGTCTCCGAGAGCCCGGCCCCGTTGCGCAGGCGGCCCATGGCGAGGCCGAGCCGGCGGGCCCGATGGTAGGCGTGGAAGGTCATGCCATGGTGCGTCCTGAACCAGCGGCGCACCCGCTCAGGCCCCAACCCCAGGCGCCGCAGGTCCTCGTCCGTCCAGCGCCGGGTCGGGTCCTTCTCCAGCTCGTCCAGCAGTCTGGCCACCCAGGGCGGGGACTCGCCGGGGGCGTCCATCGGCCGGCAACGCTTGCACGGCCGGAAGCCGGCGAAGAGGGCGTCCTGGGCGCCGGGGAAGAAGGTGACGTTCTCCCGGGCCGGGCGTTTCGCCGGACAGGTGGGCCGGCAGAAGATGCCCGTGGTCCGGACGGCGGTCACGAACACGCCGTCGTAGCCCGGGTCCCGGGCCTCGAGGGCCCGGTACATTTCGGAGGCTGGGGGGAGAGATCGCGTAATCATGCCTCGTAATCTAGGAGACTCGCCGTGAGCTTCCACCGGAGAATCGACGGGGAATTCCGGGTCGCCCCGATGCAGGTGGCCCACGCCGTCCTGGGGCTCGGCTTCGTGGCGGTGTTTCTCGCGACCGGCGTCTACATGCGCCGGACGTTCCCCGGGGCGTTCGAGCAGGATCCCGGGATGCGGATGATGTTCCGCGCGACCCACGTCTACATCCTCTTCGCCAGCCTCCTGAACCTGCTCGCGGCCGCGGTGCCGCCGCCGCCGCTCGCGCCGTCGGGGTCGGCGGCGCGGCGCCGGCTCGCCGGCGCGGGCTCCGTCATGCTGCTGCTCGCCCCGCCGCTCCTGACGCTCGCCTTCTTCGTGGAGCCCGCTCCCGGTCGAATGTCCCGGCTCTACACCCTCTCGGCCGTCGTGCTCGCCCTCCTCGGCGTCGCGGGACGAGCCGCGGCCGCGCTGGTGGGCGAGGGACCCGTGGAGGCTTCAAGGCGAAACCGAGGGTGATGGCCGGCGTCACGTCGACCCCTGACCGGGCCGGCGGCGGCGATTGCGGCGAGCGGCCCCGTCCCGTAGCATGTGCGGCATGACCGATCCACCGGCCGCCGACCCACCACCGGCCCGCAGTGCGCGCGGTGCCCCGCTGGCCGCCGCGGTCATCGCCGACCTCGTCCTCCACGGGCGGATGGATGGCCTTCGACGGCGGGCGCGCCCTGATCGTGGGGGACTACGTGACGCCCTCCTCGGGCCGCTACGCGGGCCAGCTCGGCCCGTGGAGCGGCCTCGTCCAGGCCGTGGGAATCGCGCCTCGCTCGACCTTGATGAATAGCATCTTCGTCGGCAACGGGCTGGTGTACCTGGCCGCCCTCGGGCTCTTCCTGTCCGGCCATCGGAGGGGGCGTCCCACTCTGGTCGCGCTCGCCGGGCTGGGGCTGTGGTACCTGCCGTTCGGGACGGTCTGCACCCTCCTGGTGCTGGGGGCGCTCGGCGCCGCGGCGGGCCGATCTCCATGAGCCGTGGGACGGAGAATCCCGGCGGCTCGTCTCCCGGTCGCCGGTCGGTCATCGGCGTGGTCGGGGCGAGCGCCCCGAGCCCGGCGCATCTGGAGGACGCCCTGGTGCTGGGCGAGCTGATCGCTCAGGCGGGGTGGGTCGTCCTGACCGGCGGCCGCCCGGCCGGCGTGATGGCCGCCGCCGCGCGCGGCGCCAAGCGCGTGCCGGGCGGTCTCACCGTCGGGATCTTGCCCGAGGGGCCGGGCGGAGCGGTGGCGGACGCGATCGACTTGGCGATCCGCACCGAGATGGGCCACGCTCGGAACGTGATCAACGTCCTCTCGAGCGACGTGGTCGTCGCCTGTGGGGTGGAGAGTCCGGGCACCGCCTCGGAGGTCGCCCTGGCGCTGGCCGCGGGCCGGCCGGTGATCCTCCTCCGCGCCTCGACGGCGGCCCGGGCCTTCTTCGCCGAGCTCGGGTCGGGGGAGGTGGTCGCGGTGGAGTCGCCCGAGGAGGCGATCGAGGCGGTGCGGAGGCGGTTGGGCCGGGAGCATTCGTCCTGACCCCGACGGCGCGGGTGCGGCTCAAGCGGGTCTACGTCCCGGCGGGCCCGGCGGACGGGACCCGGATCCTGGTCGAGCGCCTCTGGCCCAGAGGGGTCTCCAAGGCCGCTGCCCGGCTCGATCACTGGGCCAAGGACATCGCGCCTTCCCCGTCGCTCCGGACCTGGTTCGGCCACGATCCCGCGCGGTGGGACGAGTTCAAGCGCCGGTACTTCCGCGAGCTGGATGCGCAGCCGGAGGCCGTGGCGGAGGTGCTCGCCCTGATCGAAGGCGGTGCGGCCACCTTCGTCTTCGCCTCGCGGGAGGAGCGGTTCAACAACGCCGTCGCGCTCAGGGACTACCTCGAGGAAGGGAGAGCCGGAGGTGGCTGATGCGGCCGGGCGCTTCGGGCCTTGGGCGTACGGGCGGGCGCTGGTGCGCCTGCTCGTGGCCCCGATCTACGTGCCCTACGCGCTCTGGCGCCGGCGGCGCCTGCAGGCGCGCCTCGCGCGGGACGAGCGGCGCTGGCGGGATGCGATGGCCGCGGGCGTCTGCGCCACCTGCGGGCGGGCGGTTCCGCCCGCGCCGCCGGGGCCGCTCGGGCCCGAGATCCCGCCGGCGGTGCGGGAGTACCGGCTGTGGCTGGTGAGCGGGGAGTGCGGGCCGTGCCGCGAGGCGCGCCTCGCGCTGGAAGTCACGCCCTCCGCGGCCGCGCCATGAGCGCGGTGACCTTCAAGGCGGCGACCCCCGGCCGGTGGGGCGACCTCGAGGCGCTCTTCGGCGAGCGGGGCGCGTGCGGAGGATGCTGGTGCATGGCCTGGCGACTGAGCACCAGCGACTGGAAGGCGGGGAAGGGCGTCGCCAACCGCCGGCGTCTCCGCCGGCTGGTGAGCTCCGGCGCCCGGCCGGGGGTGCTCGCCTATGCCGGCAGGTTGGCGGTGGGCTGGTGCTCCGTGGCTCCGCGGGGAGAATTCTCCTTTCTCCGGCGCTCGCGCGTGCTCCGGCCGGTGGACGACGCGCCGGTCTGGTCCGTGTCCTGTCTCTTCGTGCTGGCCGAGCACCGGAGGCGGGGACTGAGCGCTCGGCTGCTCCGCGCGTCCGCGGAGCTCGCGGCCACGCGCGGCGCGCGCATCGTCGAGGGGTATCCGGTCGAGCCGACGATGGCCCGTACCCCGGACCCCTTCCTCTGGACCGGCGTGCCCTCGGCCTTCCGACGCGCCGGGTTCGTCGAGGTGCTCCGGAGGTCGCCCCACCGCCCCATCATGCGTTGGTACGCCGGCGGCCACGGGTCTCCCGGCAAGGGTCGGTGACGCATGACGACCCAACGCGAGCTGTTGGACCGTCTGCGGCACGACCTGGATCGTCACAGCCACGAGGGCGAGGCCATCGTCGCGGGTCTGACCGAGGCCCAGCTCCAGTGGATGCCCCGGCGGGAGGCCTGGAGCATCGCGCAGTGTCTCGAGCACCTCGCGGTGACCGCCGAGCAATACCGGCCTCGCCTCTCGGCTGCCTGCGACAATCCCGCGGCTGAGCCGGCGCCCGAGCGGCGGTTCCAGCCGTCGTGGCTCGGTCGGTGGTTCATCGAGGCCGTCGGTCCCAGGGGAGCGAAGCGCTACCAGGTTCC
>JBFIUJ010000074.1:0-10014 GCA_041607595.1 Gemmatimonadales bacterium
CGCTCGACTTCCGGGCGTGGCTCGGCCTCGGGGATTGCCACGCCCAGGACCGCGTGGTCCTGGCGGACGCCGGTAGCCCGAGCGGGTGGCGCTTCCGGGGGAGCTACCACGCAGCGGTCGGGGCCTACCGGCGCGCGCTCGAGATCGTTCCGTCCTTCCAGTTCGGCCGCCGCGAGATGGCCTACGACTCGCTCCGGCGCCTGCTGTTCACCGAGCGGCACCGGCACCGTCAGGGGATGGCGGTCTCCGCCGTCGGGCGGGACACCCTTCGCTTCGGCGCGTTCGCCGACCTGGCCGGGGACACGCTCGCCTTCGTACCCTACCCCCTGGACGAGGTGCTGTCCGGCGCGCGGGAGCCGCCGAACGGCGCCGCCGCGATCGCCCGCAATCAGGACATCCTCCTGCGCCTGATGCTGGACTGGGTCCGGGCGTTCCCGGACAGCGCCCAACCCCGCGAGGGACTCGCGCTCGCGCTCGAGGCGATGACGCGGGTGCGTCCGGTGAGCGACACGCTCAACTCGGCCCTCATCGTCGTCCGCCGGGGACGTGCCCTGGCCCGGACCCCGATCGACCGGCTCCGGCTGGCGGTGGCCGAGGTGCGACTCACCGCCAAGCTGCTCGACTTCCCGGCGACCCGGCGGCTGGCCGACAGCCTGCTGGGCGCCTGGCCGGCGCCCCAGCCGGCGGAGGCGCGTCTCCTCGCCGGGGTCGCCGCGCTGACCGGTCGGGTGCACCGGACCGCGGACCTCATGGGCCGCGCGGCCCAGCGGGATACGATCGCGCTCCAGGGCGGACGGCGGGTGGAGCTGCCGACGCCCCTGCAGGAGACGAGCGGACGGCTGCTGGGGTACGCCGCGTTCGGGCTGCCGGGCGACAGCATCCGGAGCCTCGCCCGGTCCTTCGAGTCCGGGGTGCGCAGCCTGGTCGAGGCGGTGGATCGGCCGGCGATCCGCGAGGCGGGGCTCAGGCGCGCGGCGGAGCTCTCCTACCGGCAGCTGGAGCCGTCGCAGCGGGCGGGGATGCCCGTCACCTACATGGTCCTCTTCCACCAGGACTTGTCCCGGGGCGATACGGCGGGGGCTCGCGCGCGGTTCACCAGGCTACAGCGCCTCCGGGCCGGAGACCGGCCGGGCGACGTGGCCATCGACGGCACGCTGGCCGAGGTGAAGATCGCGCTCGCCCTGGGCGACACGGCGGCCGCGGCCGACCGGCTCGACTTCGCGCTCGACCCGAACGCGATCGAGTCCCTGGGGACGAGCCTCCTCGCGGAGCCCACCCAGGCCGCCGCGCTCGGCCAGGCGATGGCGCTGCGCGCGGAGCTCGCCACCCGAGCCGGCGATACGGCGACGGCGCGCCGCTACGCGGGGCTGGTCTCGCTGCTGTGGTCCGGCGCCGATCCCGAGCTACAGCCGGTCCTTCAACGGATGGTGCGGTAGCGGCACGTCGCACCACCCGATCCACCACACCGATCCAGGAGAGTCACCCGTGATCATCGATCGCCGAGGGGGTCGTCCGCGCCGGAGCAGGTGGATGGAGGTCCTACTCCTGGCCGGCCTCGCCGCGGCCTGCGCGCCCGAGCCGGCGCCGGTGCGGACGCCGGAGGGGCCCGCCGCGGTGACGCCGTTCTCGGGGGCGGTCGACCAGGCGCCGAGGCAGGAGCTGCTGGCCTATGCCCAGGGGCAATCCTACGACGCGGGGTACGGGGCCGGGGACGTGCAGGCGCTGGGGACCGCGGCGGGCACCCGCGGGCCGGTAGTGCGGATCGAGCCGGTGACCGGCGCCTTCGCGTTCTCCCGCGCGGACCTCGCGCAGGGCCGCGTCCTCGGGCGGATGACCAACGTCGGGGCAACGGCCTACCCACGGCTCGCCCTGGCCGCCGGGGGCACCACGTACTGGTGGGTGGACAGCACCGCGGCCGGCTGGCGCAGCCTCTTCATCCCGTCCGACAGCCTGTTGGCCCTCGGCACGGCGCCCTTCCGGATCGACCGCTCGTCGCCCGACACCGCGTACGAATGGCGCCAGTCGATCGCCCGCTGGGGCTGGCTCGCGGCCGGGGAGCAGCCCTGGATCACCTGCGACCGCTGGTACTGCTGCAGCGCGGCCCTCGAGCACCCATGACGCGGTCCCGGTAGCGGTCGGTCCAGTCGCGCCCTACCATTGAGCGATGCCGTTCCTCGATTCCAAGCACAACCGTGCCGCGGCCCTCATCCTGCTCCTGGGCCTCGGGCTGGCCGTGGCCCTGGCGCCCTACACCACGGGCATCATCGGGGCGCCGGTGCTCTACGTGCTGCTCGCACCGCTGCACCGCCGCCTCGCGCGGAGAGTCCCCGCGGGCCTCGCGGCGATGGCCGTCATCCTCTTGGGCGTCTTCCTCATCATCGGCCCGGGGGTCTCCCTGGTCGGGCTCGTGGCCAGCGAGGCGCGGGATATCGCCGGCGGGGTGATCCGCCATCCGATCCTCGGGCGACTGAGCGAGCTGCGGATCGGCCAGTATGAGGTCGGCCCCCAGCTGGCGGGGCTCGGCGAGCGGGCCGTCAACTGGATCGGTACCAGCGCCTTCGGCCTGCTGGGCACCGCCGCGCGCGTGACCCTCAACCTGACGATCGCCTTCTTCGGCCTCTACTACCTGTTGCTCTCGCCGGAGGCGGCGTGGAAGGGGCTGCGGCCCTACATCCCGTTCTCGGCCGGAAGCGCCGACCGGCTGCGGCAGAGCTTCCGGGACGTCACCAACTCGACCGTGATCGGCCTGGGCGTGACCGCCGCGCTCCAGGGGCTGCTCGTCGGCCTCGGGTTCTGGGCCGTGGGGCTCGGCAACGCGTTCTTCTGGGGCGTGGTGACGGCCGTCTTCTCGGTCCTGCCGGTGGTGGGCAGCGGATTGATCTGGGGGCCGGGCGTGCTGGCGCTGGTGCTCGATGGCCGGGTGGGCGCGGCCGTCGCCCTCGGCCTTCTGGGCGCGGTCTTGATCGCCAACGTGGACAACGTGATCCGGCCCTGGGTCTACAGCCGCTGGGCCAAGATCCACCCGCTGGTCACGATCGTGGGAGCGCTCGCGGGCATCCGCTACTTCGGGCTCCTGGGGATCCTGATCGGGCCGCTCGCCCTCTCGTACTTCTTCGAGCTGATCCGGATGTACCGGGAAGAGTACATGACCCCTGCGCCCGCCGACGCCTCGCCGCCCCCCGCCGCCGTTCCCGTGCCGGGACCGGAAGCCGCGGGCTGACCGCCGGGGCCGCCGCCGGCGGACCTAGGGTCCGGCGCCGACGCTCCTAGTACGCCGCCGCCTCCAAAGCCAGTAGACCGGAAGCCCCAGCCCGATCACCGCCGTGCCCCTCGCGGCGTTGGCCGGATGCGCCAGCACCGAGCTCCCCACCACGAAGACGGCCGCGGCGACGAAGAGCCCGGTGGTGACCGGATGGCCCCAGGCCCGGAAGTCCCCCCTCCCCGTGCCGTCCGTGGAATCTCCTGCGCGGTCCCGCGCCCGATAGACGAAGAGCGTCGCCGCCGTGAGGCCGAAGAAGGTCCAGTCGCCGAAAACCACCCAGTCCACCAGGTCGCCGTAGGTCCCGCTCAGGGCGAGAGCGGTCGCCCAGCCGGCCTGGACCAGGATGGCCGTGGTCGGGGTGCGGAACCGCGGGTGGAGCCGGGCGATGCCCGCGAAGAAGAGGCCGTCGCGGGCCATGGCCTGGTAGACCCGGGGCGATACGAGGATCACCAGGTTCAGGAAGCCGAACGTGGAGACGACGATGCCGGCCGCGATGAGCGTGCCGCCCGCGGGACCGAGCGCCGAGCGCATCGCATCCGCCGCGGGCGACGGGGTCGCGGCGAGTCCCTCGGCCGAGAGCAGCCGGAGGTAGGCGAAGTTGGCCAGCAGGTAGACCGCCACCACCGCCGCGACGCCGATCAGGAGCGCACGCGGCAGGTTGCGCCGGGCGTCGATCATCTCTTCCGCGATGAAGTTGGCCTGCTGCCACCCGCCGTAGGAGAAGAGAATGGGCACGAGCGCCCAGCCCACGGCGATCACGAGCGCACCCTGCCCGCCGGCGAGGGGGGTGGTGGCGGAGGTGGGTGCGACGCCCGAGGCGGCCACCCCCA
Organism: Gemmatimonadales bacterium; assembly: GCA_041607595.1. Lineage (GTDB taxonomy): Bacteria > Gemmatimonadota > Gemmatimonadetes > Gemmatimonadales > GWC2-71-9 > JBFIUJ01. The sequence continues at coordinate 4,093 of JBFIUJ010000074.1, forward strand.
CCGCGATTAGGATCGCCAGCGGGACCAGCTTCAGGACGGTGAAGACGTTCTGGGTGATGGCGCCGGGCCGAACGCCGACGTAGTTGACGCCGGAGAGTAGGGCGATGGCCCCGATCGCGAGCGGGAGGGTGGCGCGCTCCGCCAGGCCGAAGAGCGCGACGGCGTAGTTGGCGAAGGTCACCGCCACGCCGGCGATGGCGCCGGTGGCCATGACCAGCAGCAGGGACCAGGCGTAGAGGAACGCCGGGACCTCCCCGAACGCGTCGCGCAGGTAGACGTAGCTCCCCCCCGCCTCGGGCTTGCGAGCGCCGAGCTCGCCCCAGCAGAAGGCGCCCAGCAGCGCGATGGCGCCGCCCAGGATCCACACCCCCATGATCAGCTCGGGCGAGCCGACGCGCTTGGCGACCTCGGTGGGGTTGCGGAAGATGCCGGCGCCGATGATGCCGCCGATCACGACCATGGTGCCGGAGAAGAGCCCCAGCCGCCGGGCGTAGGTGGTCATCGATCACGAGGCGTGGAAGGGAGGGGAGCGGAGGACGTGCGGAACCTACGGCGCCCCGGGGGGGCGAGGAAGGGCGGTCAGGCGGCGGCGCCGGCGGCCGGAACGGGCGCGGGGAACACGATGCTGAAGGTGGACCCGTGGCCGGGGGCGGACTGCAGCGTGAGCCGGCAGTGCATCAGCTCGGCCAGCGAGCGCGAGATCGCGAGGCCCAGTCCCGATCCGCCGAAGCGCCGAGCCGTGGAGTTGTCCTCCTGCTGGAAGGCCTGGAAGATCACGTCCTGCCGAGCGGGGTCGATGCCGATGCCGGTGTCCACCACGTCGATCCGGAACGGCCGGTTGCCCTCGGCGAGGATCCGGATCGTGACGCTGCCGGCAGGCGTGAACTTGATGGCGTTGCCCACCAGGTTGATCAGGACCTGCTTCAGCCGTGCGCGATCCGCCACGACCGGCACCAGGCCCTCCGGCACGGCGGCCCGCAGAGCCAGGGGCCGCTCCCGTACCTGGCCCTCCAGCTGGCGGAGCGTCTCCGCCACCAGGCCCGCCAGGTCCACCGGCACGAGCTCGAGGTCGAGGCGGCCGGCCTCGATCTTCGCCAGGTCGAGGATTTCGTCGATGAGCGACAGCAGATGCTGGCCGTTCGCATCGATGCGCTCGAGGTATCCCATCTCACGGCCGCCCAGGGTCCCGGCCTTGTTCTTGAGGAGCACCTTGGCCAGCCCGATCACGGAGTTGAGCGGCGTGCGGAGCTCGTGGCTCATCGTCGCCAGGAACTGGCTCTTCGCCCGATTGGCCGCCTCCGCGTCCTCCTTGGCGGCGCGCAGGGCCTGCTCGGCCTCCTTGCGCTCGGTGATGTCCTTGGTGAAGGCGTGGTGTCCCACGAACCGGTGGGTCGCGTCGAACGCGCACACCAGCACGACCTGCTGGTGGAACGAAGACCCGTCCTTGCGCAGCCCCCGCACCTCGGTCTCCACCTTGCCCTTGGCCAGCATCGCGCGGTAGGCCTCCAGCATCGTGTCCCGGTCGGCCGGGTGCACCGTGCCGGGCCACGTCGTGCCGATCAGCTCCCACGGCTCGTAGCCCGCCATGACGGCGAAGGCCTGGTTCACCACGACGAACCGCCCCTGCGGGTCGAGCTGCGCAATCCCCTCGGCGGCGTTCCGGAGCGCGGCGGTCAGGCTGCGGAGCTCCTCCTCGGCCTGGCGACGCTGGGTCACGTCCTCCACGGTCCCGACGTAGCCCTCGAGCCGCCCGCCCTCGGCCAAGAGCGCCACGGCGCGCGAGGCCACCCAGCAGTCGCCCCCATCCGCCCGCAGGAAGCGGAACTCCCGACTGAACTCGTCCCCCTCGCCGGCGCTGCGCTCCCACTCCGCCCGCACCTCTTCCCGGTCCTCGGGGTGGACCGCGTCGAGCCAGCTCCGTCCCAGGCTCTGCTCCGGCGCGCGGCCCGCGATCTGGTGCCAGCGAGGGTTGGCGTAGAGGCAGCGGCCCAGCGGGTCGGTCTGGACGATGCCGAGGGGCGCCGCGCCCGCGAGGAGCCGAAAGCGCTCCTCGCTCTCCCGCAGGGCGGCGAGGGCCTTGGTGCGCTCGACCAGGAGGGATTCCTTCGCCTCGAAGGCGGCCGCCCGCCCGAGCGCCGCGGAGAGGAGCCCCGCGGCGAGCTCGAGGGCCTGGAGGTCCCGATCGGAGAAGGCGGCCGGCCGCTCCGCCAGGACGGCGAGCACACCCACCGCCCCTCCGTCCTGGAACAGCGGGAGGAGCACGGCCGAGCGGAGGCCGAGCCGACGGCAGGTGTCCGGGTTGGCCCGCGGGTCGAGCTCCGCGTCGTCGCAGCGGACGACGGTCCCCTCGCGCAGGCAGTGGCCGGCCAGGCCCGCGTCCGCGGCCGTCCGAAAGCCGAGCTGCGCCAGGGCGGTGCCGCTTCCCGCCCGGAGCACCAGCTCTTCGCCGTCGAGCTCCAGGATCGCCGCGGCGTCCGCTCCGGCGAGGGCCAAGACTCGCTCTACCAAGGCGCTCCGGATGCGAGTCGTGTCGAGCGCACCCGTGGCTACCGCCTGTTGCGTCGCGACGATCGCCGCGAGGCGTTCGGCCTCGGCCTCCAACGCCCGCTCGGCTCGCCCCCGCTCCATGATGTGGCCCAGGAGCGATTCGTTCAGGTCGCGGAGCTCCTGCTCGGTCCGCTTGCGCTCCGCCATGTGGGCCACGAGGGCCTGGTTGAACGCCTCGACCTCCGCGGCCTTGCGACGGATCCGCCGCGCCAGGAGCCACGCGATCGAGGCGAGGAGCAGGACCCCTATGCCGCTCACCAGCTCCAAGGCGGTCACACGCCCTCCGGCCCGCCCGGGCGGGGTCGCCCGAAGGCGGTGGGAGCGTGGCTGGCGCGCGCGGAACGGATCATCGGCCGGGCCGGTCGAGGTGGAACCTCCAGGCTTCGAGTATCGGCCGGCCGGGCCGCGGACTTGACCGCTAGCGGGTGGCGAAGAGGCGGGTGAGGACTTGCTCCAGGGCCTGGCGATCCACCGGCTTGTTGAGCACGGCGTCGGCCCCGCGGAGATCGGAGCGGCTCTCGACGGCGATGATGCTGAGCACGACGACCGGGATCTGGGCCAGCATCGGGTCGTCCTTGAGCAGGCGCAGCACTTCCCAGCCGTCGGTCTCCGGCATCAGCAGGTCGAGCGTGATGAGGTCGGGCGGGTGGGCCCGGGCCGAGCGGAGGCCCTCCGCCCCGGACGCGGCCGGGGTCACCACGCACCCCAGGTCTTCGAGGTACTGCCCCAGGAGGATGCGCGAGTCCGCATCGTCGTCGATGAGCAGAATCCGGGGCGGTCGCTCCCCGGCCATCACCGACGGGCGGGGGGGCCGGACGGGCCGTGGGGCGCCTGCGGGCCGGGCGCTCGGGGCGGCCTCGCCGGTCGTCAGGTGGATCCGGAAGGTGGAGCCCTTTCCCACCTCGCTCTCCAGCGTGAGGCTGTAGCCCATCGCCTGCAGGAGGGAGCGCGAGATGGTCAGCCCGAGCCCGGTGCCGCCGAACCTCCGCTGGGTGCTGTTGTCCGCCTGCTGGAAGGCCTCGAACACGGCCTGCTGTCGCTCGGGCGGAATCCCGACTCCGGTATCGACCACGTCCACTCGCACCGGCCGGCCCTCGCCGTCGGGCACGATGCGCACGGTGATGCTCCCCCGCTCGGTGAACTTGAGCGCGTTGCCGACCAGGTTGATCAGGACCTGCTTCAGGCGCTTGGGGTCGGTGAGGGCGGGCTGCAGGTCCCCGGGCTCGTCCGCCAACAGCCGCACCCGCGGGGAGGGGAGCTGGCTCCCCAGCTGCTGCAGGGTCTCGCGCACCAGCGGCCCCAAGGCCACGGGCTGCAGCTCGAGATCCACCCGACCCGCTTCGATCTTGGACAGATCCAGGATGTCGTTGATCAGCGTGAGCAGGTGGGTCCCGTTTTCCTGGATCCGCTCCAGGTATTGGAGCTGCTGGCTCTCCAGGTTCTGGCCCTTGTTCTTCATCAGGATGTTGGCGAAGCCGATCACCGAGTTCAGCGGCGTGCGCAGCTCGTGGCTCATGTTCGCCAGGAACTGGCTCTTCGCCAGATTGGCGGTCTCGGCGGCCTCCTTGGCCCGCCACAGCGTCTCGCGCGCCTTCTCCTGCTCCATCTCGCTGCCCAGCCAGCGTGTCATCATCTCGAGCAGCTCGCGGTCGGACTCGGAGAGCGCCTCCCGCCGGGGAGAGGGAGACCAGAAGCCGAGCGTGCCGATGACCCGGCCCTCCACCCGAACCGCGCTGCCCAGATACGCCGCGATGCCGAGGGCGGCGAGCGAGGGATGGCCGGCCCAGGGGGAGGCGTCGGCGTCCTCGAAGGCGAGGGCGCCGTCGGCCAGGGCGGTGGGCTCCGCCAGAGTCTCGCCCAGGGGCAGCGTCCGCTCACGCCGCAGCCGGTCGGGCGGGGCGAGCGCGTCGACCAGCAGGAAGCGATCCCCCTCGATCCGGCCCAGCACCCCGACCGGCATGCGAAAGAGCTGGCAGCCCATGGCGAGCAGGGTGTGGGTGCGGTCGGTCAGGCTGCTGCGGGGAGAGGTCGTGATCTCGTAGAGGGATCGGATGCCCAGCTCGCGCTGGCGCAGGGTCTCCTCGATCCGCTTTCGGCGGCTCAGGTCGATCAGGGACTCGACCGCGGCGTACGGCCGCTCCGCGCCAGGGTGGAACAGCGGCTGCGCGTTGACCGCCACCCAGCTGACCGTCCCGTCCGGCTTACGGAGCCCCATCGCGACGTGCAGCCTGGCCTGCCCGGAGCGGAGGGCGGTGGTGACCGGATGCTCCTCCAGCGGATAGGGGGTGCCATCCTCGCGGATCAGGGCGAGCGGGAGCTCGCCGTAGCCGCGGCCGACGATCTCGCGCGCCGGAAGTCCGAGAATCCGCTCCGCGCTCGGGTTGCAGGCCTGGACCGTCCCATCGGCGTGGTGGAGGATCACCCCAGCCTGGAGCGCCTCGAGCAGCTCGAGCGGTCCGCCCTCCAGCATCGGGGTCGAAGGGGAAGTGGTCGGCCGGCCGGTCATCGGCGGGCGAGCAGCCGCTCGATCGCATCCAGGAGCACCTGCTCGTCCAGGATGGGCTTGGTGACGTAGTCGTCGAAGCCCAGCGCGAGGTAGCGCTCCCGGTCGCCCGTCATGGCGTGGGCGGTGAGGGCCACGACCGGGAGGTGCCGGAGGGCCGGGTCCTCGCGGATCGCCTTCAGCACTTCGGTGCCGTCCATTTCGGGGAGGGAGATGTCGAGGAGCACCAGGTCGGGCCCCGCCTCCGCGAGGCCGGCCACGGCGGCGCTGCCGCTCGGGAACTCAACCAGATCATAGAGATCCTCGAGGATCGCTTCGACCACGAGGCGGTTGTCCCGGTTGTCTTCCACCACGGCGATGCGCTTCACGCCCGTTCCCGACGGAGCTCGGCGAGGAGCCCGCAGGCCCGCTGGAAGGCGTCCTCCAGGGCCGGCATTCGGTCCAGGGCCCGCCGCTCCTTGGCGTAGGCCTGTCGCTCCATCTCGCGCGCGAGGTCGCTCAGGGCGGTCGCGCCCAGGTTGGCCGAGCTCGATCCGAGGGCGTGCACCGCCGCGGCCAGCCCGGCGAGGTCGTCCGCCGCGACCGCCTCGCGGGCGGCGGCCATCCGGGTCGGCGCGTCCTCGAGGAACACGTCCACGATGCGCACGATGAAGCCGTCGCCGCCCAGACGATCGAGTCGCTCGATCGCCTCGGGGTCCAGTCGGTCGGGTAGGGTCGTCATCGCGTCCTTCTCCAAGTGGAAGGAGGATCGGTCCTCGCGCGTGTTCCTGTCAAGCGCGCCTGACCCCGGGGCGGGGCTACATTTGGCGCGCTACCCCGCGACGGACGCTCCCGTGCCAGCCGGAGGACGCTCCCTGACGACGGCGCCCGCA
>JBFIUJ010000075.1:0-9894 GCA_041607595.1 Gemmatimonadales bacterium
AGGAAGGTCGGATGGGAATGATGGCCAATACCCCTGGCGGACAGCAACTATCAACAAATGTGCAGAATAATGTGACTAACCGCACAAACAAACACTATATCATTGTATGTGAACGACTTACAGCGATCTGCAGATGACTGCGCGCCGGTCGAACCTTGGCGCTCCGTGCATATCTCAGCGGGTGCCCCCGCTCGCCCGGCGGGGGAGTCCGAGCGGGGAGGGCACCTCCGGCGGGCCGACGACGCGGTTGCGGCCGGTCTCCTTGGCTTGGAAGAGGCGGGCGTCGGCCCGGTCGATGAGGTCCCCGGGGGAGTTGCCGTCGCCGGGATAGCAGGCCACACCGGCGCTGACGGTGAGGCTGGCGGTCATCTGGTGCTTGGGGAGCTGGATCAGGGTCTGGGCGACGGCCAGCCGAAGGGTCTCCAGCTTCTCCACCCCGGCGGCGGGGTCGGTCTCCGGGAGCACGACGACGAACTCCTCGCCCCCGTAGCGGGCCACGATGTCGCTGCCGCGGACCGCGTCCACCAGGGTCTGGGCGATCGTGCGGAGGGCGATGTCTCCGGCGGCGTGGCCGAAGCTGTCATTGAAGCGCTTGAAGTGGTCCACGTCCACCATGGCGAGCGCGAGGGGCCGGTTGTGGCGCTCCGCCCGGATCAGCTCCGCCTGCACCCGGGCGTCGAAGTAGCCGCGGTTGACCAGGCCGGTGAGGCGGTCGCGGGCGGACATTTGCCGGAGGCGCCGGGACCGGCGCACCACCGCGGTGCTGAGGGCTCCGGCCGCGCCCAGCAGCAGGATCCGGGCGACCTGCGAGCTCCAGCTGAACTCCCCGTACGGGAAGGGCCAGAACTCGGTGCCGTTGAGGTCCCACCGGGTATCCGCATACCCCACGATGGCGAGGTATTGGAGCATCGCCAGAGCGCAGGCGACCAGACAGATCCGGGCGTCGTAGCGGAGGCTGGTGGCGCCGATGGCCAGGAAGTAGACCTCGAAGACGACCTTGCTGTTCACGGCGGTGTGCGGGGTCTCGAGGACCAGGAAGGCCACCAGCGCCCCGCTCACCATGCTCACGTCCGCGGCGCTGCTGACGAATCCAAGCCAGCGCCGGTAGAACCCCTGCTTGACCAGCAGGTAGAGGATCCCGGCCACCAGCAGGGCCACCAAGGTCGCCGTCAGCCCGACGTAGTTCTCCTCGGAGTAGGGATCCTGGAAGACATTGATCAGCGGGATGACTAGGAGGGTGCCGAGGAGGGCCAGGCGGACGCGCGCGACCAGCAACTCCCCGCCGGCGCCCGCGTCCACCAACAGGGGGTCGGGGAGCTTCCACACGCGGCTCAGGGGGATGAGGGCCGGGCCCTCGGGGTCGCTCATCGGGAACGGCCGATCTCAGGGGGGATAGGGCCTGCCGAGTAGTGTACCCGTTGGGAAGAATCGCCGCAAATCCCCGGCCATGTCCCGTTACATCAACCGGTACTTCGGTCCGCTGCCGCCCTCCCGGGGCGTCCACCGGGGGCCCACGACGTCGGTGGCCTTGCAGTCCACGCAATTCGGCGGGTTCACCCGCAGCTCGTCTCCCTCCCGCTCGTAGACGCCGGCGGGGCACACGCGGCGGTAGAACTCGGCCACCTCCGGCGGGAGGTCCGGGGCGACGAGGAGGTGCGACGGGATGGTGTCGCGGGTCGCGTTGCCGGACTTGAAGACCGCATCCAGCTTTCCGAAGGTGAGCCGGTCGTCCGGGGCGAACCCGTCGCCCTCGGCCGGGGCCCGCGGGACCTCCGCATCCCGATGCATCGGGATGCGCGCTCCGGGGAAGCGTCCGCCGGTCAGGGTCATCAACCCGGCCTTGACCGCGCCGGTCAGGAAGCCGTCCTTGAACGCGAGCCGCATGTTGCGGGTCCGGTACAGGTCCTGGGAGATGTAGCTCCCGTCCACCATGACATCGTAGGGCGCGAGGGCCGCCGCGCCGGTATCCCCCGCCTGGAGCGCGGCGTGGATGGCACGGGCCGCGAAGATCCCAGACTGCATGGCGTAGTGGATCCCCTTCAGCGAGGGGACGTCCACGAAGCCGACGGTGTCACCGACCATCACGATCCCATCCCCGTGCCGTCGGGCGGGCAGGGCGTGGTAGCCTCCCTCGGGGATGGTCTTGGCTCCCCATTCCAACAGCTCCCCTCCCTCCAGGATCTCCCGCAGCAGCGGATGCTCCTTGAGGCGCTGCAGCAGGACGTGCACGTCGAGCCCGGCGTCCCGGTAGTCGAGCCCGACCACGATCCCGAGGGAGACCTGGTCCGGTCCCTGGGGGTAGATCCAGCTGCCGCCGAAGGCGTCTCCGGGAAGGGGCCATCCCATGGTATGGATCACCCGGTCCAGGGGGCGGGCCGTGCGCCACACCTCCTTGACCCCGAGCGCGAAGATCTGGGGGTTGGCCGAGGTGATGCCCTGCCACTGCTGGTACGCCTGGGCGAGGGGCCCCCGGGTGCCTTCCGCCAGGACCGTGACCTTGGCAGTCAGGTCGGTGGGGGCCGAGTAGTCCGAGCCAGGACGGCCGTCGCGATCGAGTCCGGAGGGCGTGGTCCGGACGCCCCGGACCCGATCGCCCTCGACCAGCAGGGCGTCGACCGGGAAGCCGGTGAACACATCCACGCCGAGGCCCTCGGCCTTCTCCCCGAGCCAACGCACGATCTCGCAGATCGAGGCGGAGTAGTTCCCCTTGTTGTGCATGGTCGGCGGGGTCGGCATCCGGAAGGCGGCGCCCCGGGTCAGGTAGTAGAGCGCCTCCCGCTCCACCCGCTGCCGGAAGGGCAGATCCTCCGGGGGGAGGTCCGGGAAGAGCTCGTGGAAGGCCCTGGGGTTCACCACCGCGCCCGACAGGCTGTGCTCGCCGAGGCTGCCCGCCTTCTCCAGCACTCCGATCGAGAGGCCGTTCCCGCCTCCGTCCCGCGCCAGGCGGGCCAGCTCGATCGCGCCGGCGAGGCCGGCCGGACCGGCGCCCACGAACAAGACGTCCATCTCGATGGCTTCGCCCGAGGGAGCCTCTCGCAGCAGGAGGCGATCGAGGGGCAGCTCCCGCTGGAACCTGGCGGGCACGAGGTGCGACACGGCGGACCTCCGGAGTCGGGCTGGGGATTCGGCCCAATATACACGCGGCGCCCCGGCGGATCGGGACCGAGTTACCATTCACGGCCATGGATCTGCGCGCGGCCGTCCGCGACCCCTGGGTCTGGGGACAGGGGGTGCTCTTCCTCGCGGTGGGCGTCGGCGTCCCCCGATTCGCCCCTCACCTCGGCCCGGCCACCACCGGACCGCGCGCGGTCGGGATTCTCCTGCTCGCGGCCGGCGCCTGGATCGCGGTCGCTGCGATGCGGGCCCTGGGGCGCGGGCTGACGCCGGGCACGGCTCCGATTCCGGGTGCTCCCCTGGTCACGACCGGCCCCTACGCCCGGGTGCGTCACCCGATCTATTCCGGCGTCGCCTCCCTGCTGACCGGTTATGCCCTCTGCTGGGGCCGGTGGCTGCCGGGTGTTCTGGTGGCCGCCGCTGCGCTGCTCTATTTTCGAGAGAAGGCCAGGTCCGAGGAGCGAAAGCTCGCGGCGAGTCACCCCGGCTACCCCGGCTACCGGGCCCGGGTTCCCATGCTCCTCCCCTGGCCTCGGCCCCGGCCTTGATCCTGGGCTGGGACGGGGGGTAGAATCTTGGACCGTCCGCGCCGGGCTCCGACCCCCGGCCGCTCCCCCTCGTCACGCTCTCTACCCCGCGAGTCCACATGGCTTCCCGAGCGCGACCGCTCTCCGCCGCCGCAGGCCTGGCTCTGCTCCTCGTCCCCCGCATCGCGACCGCCCAGGCCGCCACGGGACAGGGGTTCATGGACCGGATCGACGCCGCGGCGGGCGTCCTGAACGGATGGATCAGCGCATTCTTCTTCGCGGACGTGCTGTGGTTCGATCCGGAACATACCCTTCCGCTGGTGGTGCTCTGGCTCGTGGCGGGCGCGACCTACTTCACCTTCCGGATGGGGTTCATCAACCTCCGCGGGTTCCGCCACGCGCTGAACGTGACACGGGGCAAATACAGCAGCCCGGACGACCAGGGCGAGGTCAGCCACTTCCAGGCCCTCACGGCGGCGCTTTCCGCCACGGTCGGGCTCGGCAACATCGCCGGCGTCGCCATCGCGGTGTCGGTGGGCGGGCCCGGCGCCACGTTCTGGATGATCGTGGCCGGGCTCCTCGGCATGTCCACGAAGTTTGCCGAGTGCACCCTGGGCCAGAAGTACCGGCACGTGCGCACGGACGGACGGCTCATGGGGGGAGCGATGTACTACCTCTCCCAGGGCCTCGGCGAGATGGGCTGGGGCCGCCTCGGCAAGGTGTTGGCGGTGTGCTTCGCGATCCTCTGCATCGGCGGATCAATCGGGGGCGGGAACAGCTTCCAGGTGAATCAGTCCCTGAACGCGCTGCAGGAGACCGTGCCGGTCCTGTCCGAGTTCCCCTGGGCGTACGGGCTGATCATGATGGTCATGGTCGGCATCGTGATCATCGGCGGCATCCGCCGCATCGCCACCGTGGCGGACAAGGTCGTGCCCCTCATGTGCGGCGTCTACGTGCTCGCCGCGCTCTTCATCCTCTTCGACAACGCCGGGCACATCCCCGCCGCGTTCGGCACCATCGTCTCCGGCGCCTTCACCCCGGAGGCGGGATACGGCGGGTTCATCGGCGTGCTGGTGACCGGGTTCCGCCGGGCGGCGTTCTCCAACGAGGCCGGCGCCGGCTCAGCCGCCATCGCCCACTCCGCGGCGCGGACCCCTTACGCGGTGCGGGAGGGCATCGTGGCCCTGCTCGAGCCCTTCATCGACACGGTGGTCGTCTGCACCATGACGGCGCTCGTGATCGTGATCACCGGCGCGTACAACAACCCGGACTACGAGGCCCTCCGCGCGGCCACCAACGGGGCGGCGCTGACCTCGCGCGCCATGGGCGAGCACATCACCTGGTTCCCTTACATCCTGTCCGTGGCGGTGATGCTGTTCGCCTACTCGACCATGATCTCGTGGTCCTACTACGGCGAGCGCTGCTGGGTGTACCTGTTCGGGGATCGGAGCACGCTGTCGTTCCAGGTCCTCTTCCTGATCTTCGTCTTCCTGGGCTCGATCGTCACCTCCCAGAACGTGCTGGACTTCGGTGACCTGATGATCCTCGGCATGTCGTTCCCGAACTTGATCGGCGTGCTGATGCTGAGCGGGAAGGTACGGAAGGACCTCGACGAATACTGGGAGAAATACAAGGCCGGCGAGTTCAAGGCCTACAAATGACCTCCAGCGCGAGATCCGCGGCCGGGGCGCTGTGGGTGAGCGCCCCGATCGAGACGTAGTCGGCCCCGGCCTCGGCGTACGCCCGGACGTTGGCCAGGGTGATCCCCCCGGTCGCCTCGATCTCCACCGGCCGGCCCGAGCCGCGGGCCAACGAGGCCCAGGCGCGAAGGGTCTCGGGCGGCTGGTTGTCCACCAGCAGGCGAGAGGCCCCGGCCGAGCAGGCATCCCGCACCTGCTCGGCCGTTTCCACCTCCACGTAACACGCCACCACGCCGCCCGCCCGGGCGGCATTCAGGACCTCGGCCAGCGTGCGGCCTTGGGCCGCCAGGGCCTGCCAGTGGTTGTCCTTCACCAGCACCGTATCGGCGAGCCCCACCCGATGGGGCGCCCCTCCGCCGGCCAGGACGGCGCGCAGGTCGAGCCCCCGGAGACCGGGGGCCGTCTTCCGGGTGTGCAGGATGCGGCACGGCGTCCCCGCCACCGCATCCACGAACGCGCGGGTGGCGGTTGCGATCCCGGAGGCGCGCTGGAGCAGGTTCAGCATTGGCCGCTCGGCTCGGAGCAGCGCGGACAGGTCGCCCTCCATCTCGCCCACGGTCGCTCCGGGCGGAACCACCTCGCCCTCGGCCGCCGCCCACCGCGCCGATTCCATCCCGCAGACGGCCAAGACCGCATCTCCATAGGGCACGCCGGCGAGGACCCCGCCGTCCCGGAACTCGATGCGCCCCACCGCCCGAAGGCCGGGGCGCACCGCCGCCTCGGTCGTGATGTCCCGGGGCCCGTCTTCGCGCACGGCCAGCTCCGCCACTCGGCGGGCGTCCGCCCGGAGGTCGGGCAGCGCTTCGGCGTGAGACATCGCTGAGGCGTTGGGGGGGAGGGAGGTCAGCCGATGGCGACCATGCGGTCGAGCGCCGCGCGGGCCCGTGCGGCGATCGCCGGCTCCACCGTGATGGCGTGCTGATCCAGGCGGAGCGCGTCGCGGACGCTCTCGAGCGTGATCGTCTTCATGTAGGCGCAGAGCGCCTCCGGGTCCGCCGGAATGAACGTCTTCCCCGGCGCCGCCTGGCGCATCCGGTGGATGATGCCGGTTTCCGTCGCCACGATGAAGCTGGCCGCCGGCCGCTCGGCGGTGAGCCGCACCATCCGCTCGGTGGACGCCACGTGCACCCCCTCAGGGTCCACGTCGCCGAGCCCCATCTCGTAGATGATCTGCCCGGCGCAGCCGCACTCCGGGTGCACGAGGACCTCCGCCTCCGGGTGCTCCCGCCGGGCCTCGTTGAGCCGCTCGGCGCGGATCCCCTTGTGCACGTGGCACTCACCCATCCAGACCTCGATCCGCCTGTTCGGTCGGAGCCGCCGCAGGTGCGCGCCGAGGAAGAAGTCCGGGAGGAAGAGGATGCCGCGGTCCTTGGGGATCGCGTCGATGATCTCGACCGCGTTGCCGCTGGTGCAGCAGTAGTCCAGCTCGGCCTTCACCGCGGCCGTGGTGTTGACGTATCCCACGGCCACATGGTCGGGGAACCGTGACCGCCAGCGCCGCACGTCCTCGGCGGTGATCGTGTCGGCCAGGGAGCAGCCCGCCCGGAGGTCGGGCAGGAGCACCCGCTTGTGCGGGCTCAGGATCACGGCGGTCTCGGCCATGAAGTGCACGCCACAGAACACGATCACCTCGGCCTCGACCGTCGCGGCCTGCCGGGAGAGGCCGAGGGAATCCCCGGTATAGTCGGCCACGTCCTGCACTTCCGGACGCTGGTAGTTGTGGGCCAGAATCACCGCACCGCGCTCCGCGGCGAGCGCCCGGATCTCCCGCTGGAGGTCCCGGATCTCCTCCGGTGTGGCGGTGGTGGGCTCGATTACCGGCAGGGAGAGGGTCATGAGGCCCTTCGGCCGGGCGCCGCGGACCCCGGGTGGTCGATCCGGCGATGGCCGCCGCGGCTCTCGCGGCGGGCCAGCGCGGCGCGCGCGATCCGGCAAGCGACCTCGAGGTGCATCCGCAGGCGCCACGCGCTCGTCGGTGCCTCGGCCTCCAGCCGAGCGAGGCCGTGCTCCGCCCGGAGCAGCGAGGCCTCCGACCGCTCGAGCCCCACGTCGCGGGTCATCAGGGCCCGCATCGCCCGGCGGAGGGCGACGGTCTCCGACTCCACCTCGCGATCCTCCCCGATGTCGAGCGCGGTGCTCCCGATCGGCGGAGCCTCTGCCGGGGCCTCCTGCGCCAGGGCGACCGCCGCACGGTTCGCGAAGACGAGCCCCTCGAGCAAGGAGTTCGAGGCGAGTCGGTTGGCGCCGTGCACCCCGGTCCGGGCGGCCTCCCCGACGGCCCACAGCCCGTCCACCGAGGCCCGGCCCGCCAGGTCCGTCGCGATGCCCCCCATGGCGTAGTGCAGGGCCGGCGCGACCGGCACCAGGTCTCGCGCCGGATCCAGGCCGTGGCCCGCCAGGATCCGGTGGATACCGGGAAACCGGCCGACGAATTCGGGGATGGCTCGGGCATCGAGCCACGCACCGCCGTCCGCGTCGGCGCGGCCCACGAGCCGGGCCAGGACGTCGCGGGGGGCCAGCTCGGCGCGGGGATCCTCCCGGGCGGCGAAGCGGGTCCCCTGGGCGTCTACCAGCAGCGCGCCGGCGCCGCGCACGGCCTCGGAGATGAGGGGGGCCGGGTTGGCGCCCGGGGCCTTGAGGGCGGTGGGATGGAATTGGAGGAACTCGAGGTCTTCGAGCCGGGCGCCGACCCGGCCCGCGAGGGCCCAGCCGTCTCCGGTGCAGACCAGCGGATTGGTGGTGACCTCGTAGAGCTGCCCCACCCCGCCGGTCGCGAGGACGACCGCGGCGGCGGGTATTCGAACCGAGGCCGACCCCGCCTCTCCCGCCTCCACTCCCGCGACTCGGCCGGCGGCCGTCAGCAGCGCCCGCGCCTCGGTGCGCTCGAGGATCCGGATCCGCGGGGCGCGGCACACCTCGTCCACCAGCCGGCGGACGATCTCGGCCCCGGTCCGATCCCCACCGGCGTGCAACACCCGCGGGCGGGAATGGCCCGCCTCGAGAGCCAGCGCCAGCTCACCCTCCGCCACCCTGTCGAACGCCGCCCCCAGGTGCAGCAGATCTCGGATCCGCTCCGGTCCCTCGGTCGTGAGCACGCGGACGGCCTCGGCGTCCGCCAGGCCGTCCGCCACCGCGAGCGTGTCGGCGGCGTGCTGCGCCGGGCTGTCCGCGGGATGCACCGCCGCGGCCACGCCGCCTTGGGCCCACGCGCTCGCGCTGTCCTCCAGGGTGCTCTTGGTCAGCAGCACGACGTCCCGGCCCAGCTGGGCGAGCCTCCAGCTGGTCCACAGGCCGGCAACGCCGGACCCGACGACGAGAATCGGATCGTATCGCACGCCGAAAGATACACGGGATCGGCGGAGACGAGGGCGGCGCGGCCCCGGAGCCCCGGCGCCGCGCCGTCGTCCCGCGAACCCAGCCGTCAGGTGGCGCGCTTGGCCTTGCGGATCTCCTCGGTGAGCCGGGGCACCACTTCGAAGAGGTCTCCCACGATCCCGTAGTCCGCCACCTTGAAGATCGGCGCGTCCTTGTCCTTGTTGATCGCGACGATCACCTTGGACGTCCGCATCCCGGCCAGGTGCTGGATCGCGCCGCTGATGCCGATCGCCACGTAGAGCTCCGGGCTCACCAGGCGGCCGGTCTGGCCGATCTGATCCGCCGGGTCGCGCCACCCATCGTCGGTCACGGCCCGGGTGGCTCCGACCGCGGCGTTGCCGAACGCAGCGGCGAGCTCCTCCATCAGCGCGAAGTTCTCGGCGGCCCGAAGGCCCCGGCCGCCCGCCACGACGACGGGCGCCTCGCCGAGGTCCAGGCCGCTGGTGTCCCGGGCACCCACCTCGGTCACCACGACGCGGCCCTCGGCCGGGGCCAGGGCCGGTGCTCCGCGCTCCACCTTGGCCTCGCGCGGGGCCTGGGCCGCGCTCACGGCCCCGGGTCGCAGGGAGAGGAGAGCGGGCGAGCCCTCGAGCCGCAGGGTCGCGATCGCCTTCCCGGTGTAGACCGGGTGCAGGCAGGTCACCGCGTCCTGCGCCACCGTGAACTCGATCACGTCCGACGCGAGGCTCACCCCGAGAATGGCGGCGACCCGCGGCGCCAGGTCGCGCCCCTCGGCCGAGGCGGCGAACACCGCGGCGCGGTACCCACCGGCCCGGATCCGCTCGGCGGCGGTGGCCGCGGCCGCCTCGGGGCTGTAGCGGGCGAGACCGGCGTCTTCGACGGCGATCACCACGTCCGCGCCCGCTCGCCCGAGCGCCTCGGCCGCGGACGCGATCCCCGGCGCGCCCAGCACCATCGCGTGCACCTGCCCGCCCGCGGCATCGGCCGCCGCGCGCGCCGCGGTGACCGTCTCGAGCGCCACCTGCCGGAGGGCACCGCCCCGCGACTCGGCATAGACGAAGAGGTCGGCCATCAGAGCACCTTCGCTTCGGTTTGGAGGAGCCGCACGAGCTCGCTCACCGCCTCGGCCCCCTCGCCCACGATCCTGCCGGCCGGCCGCTCCGGCGGCGGGGCCAGGCTCTCCAGCGTGAGGCGCACGTCACCGAGCTTGGCCGGGC
>JBFIUJ010000076.1:0-9887 GCA_041607595.1 Gemmatimonadales bacterium
GCGATCCGATCCATCGCCTGCACCGCCTCCAGGGGGTACTGGCCGACCGCCGTCTCCGCCGAGAGCATCACCGCGTCCGTGCCGTCCAGGATCGCGTTGGCCACGTCCGACGCCTCGGCCCGCGTCGGCCGCGGCGCCTGGACCATCGACTCGAGCATCTGGGTGGCCGTGATGACCGGCTTGCCCAGCAGGTTCGCCTCCCGGATGATGCGCTTCTGGACCAGCGGCACCTCCTCGAACGGCAGCTCCACGCCCAGGTCCCCCCGCGCCACCATGATGGCGTCCGCTGCGCGCAGGATCCCGTCGAGGTTCTTGAGGGCGGTGTCCTTCTCGATCTTGGCCACCAGCTTCACGTGCCGCGGCACCAGCCGCCGGAGCTGGTCCACCTCCTCCGGCCGGCGCACGAAGGAGATGCCGATGAAGTCCACGCCGAGGGCGACCGCGCGGGCCACTTCCTCCTGGTCCTTGTCGGTGACGGCCGGCGCGCTCACGTCCACGCCGGGCAGGTTCATCCCCTTGTTGGCCTTGAGCAGCCCGCCGTAGCGCACGTCCGCGTGCACCCGGTCGCCCGACACCTTGGTCACGTCCACGGACAGGAGGCCGTCATCCAGCAGGATGCGGCTGCCGGGACGCACGTCCGCCGCCAG
The DNA here is from genome assembly GCA_041607595.1 of Gemmatimonadales bacterium. Taxonomy (GTDB): domain Bacteria; phylum Gemmatimonadota; class Gemmatimonadetes; order Gemmatimonadales; family GWC2-71-9; genus JBFIUJ01. The sequence continues at coordinate 648 of JBFIUJ010000076.1, forward strand.
CTCGGCATAGGTCGTGGGGATCTCCCCCTCCTCCGCGATCGCCTCCGGGGCGAAGACCACCCGTTCCCCCACCGCCAGCTCGCGGGGCTCCGTCAACCGGCCCACCCGGATGCGCGGTCCGTGCAGGTCCACCAGGATGGCCGCCGGATCGGACCGGCCGTCCATCACCCGGCGCAGGCTCCGGATCCACGTCTCCCGCAGCTCGGGGGTCCCGTGCGAGGCGTTGATCCGCACCACGCCCACCCCGGCGTCCAGCAGCGCGCCCATCCGCTCGGGCGACTCCCAGCTGGGACCGAGCGTGGCGACGATCTTGGTGCGACGGACGACGGTACGGGCCACGCAAAACCTCGAGGAAGACGGGGAATCGACGACCGGACGGCCGGCGACGCCCTGAGTCTAATCGGTCACCGGGGCTCCCGCAGGACCACCTCGCCCCCCACCACCGTGAGTCGGACCCGCGCGCGGCGGAACGCCTCGCCCTGGTCCCGATCGATGGCCGGATCCACCTCCCAGGCCACCAGGTCGGCATCCTGCCCGGGGGCCAGCCGACCCCGACGGCGGCCCGCTCCCGCCGCCTCCGCCCCGGCCAGGGTGTAGGCTCGAAGAGCCGTGAGCCACTCCACGCGCTCCTCGCCCCGCCAGCGATCCCCCGACCCCGCGGCATCCATCCGCCGCTCCAGCGCCGCGTAGATGCCGATGCGGGGATCGAGCGAGGCGACCGGCACGTCGCTGCCGAACGTCACCGACGTGCCTCGGGCCAGCAGGCTCCGGAAGGCGTAGGCCCCCCGCCCGCGGCGGCCCCAGTGCCGCTCCACCAGCGGGATGTCGGTGAGGAGATGCGCCGGCTGCATGGAGGCCACGATGCCCGCGGCCGCCGCGCGGGCGAGGTCGGCCTCGGCCACGCACTGGAGGTGCTCGATGCGATGCGGCAGCGCGGCGCGGGGGAGCGGCTCCATCAGCTCGAGCGCTCGGCGCACCGCGGCGTCCCCGATCGCGTGGGCCGTGACAGCGAGCCCCGCCCCGGCGGCGAGCCACATCGCCTCGCGGACCACGGCCCGGTCCGTCACCGGCATCCCTCGGTCCCCCGGCGATCCGCCCTCGTACGGCTCCAGCATCCACGCGGTGCGACTCCCCAGGCTGCCGTCCAAGAACAGCTTCACGCCTCCGAGCCCGAGCCAGTGGGAGCCGGCGCCGCTCCGCGCCCCCCTCGCCACCAGCTCACCGAGCCGTTCCACCGGCGGATGGAAGAGCACCCGCAGGCGGAGTCCATCCTCCCGCTCCAGCGCCCGGAAGGCGGCCAGCGCCTCCGGCCCCTCGACGTCGTGGATCCCGGTGATGCCCAGCCGATGGGCCTCCCGCTGCGCCTCGCGGACGGCCTCCAGCGACTCCTCCGGCCCCGGCACCGGCAGGTGCGGCCGGACCAGGTCCACCGCGCGCTCGAGCAGGACGCCGGTCGGCTCCCCGGTCGCGTCGCGGACGATCCGTCCACCCGCCGGGTCCTGGGTCGAACGGTGGATGCCGGCCCGGGCGAGCGCGGCCGAGTTGAGCCACGCGGCGTGGACGTCCAGCGAGTCCAGGCAGACGGGCCCCTGCCGCACGGCGTCCAGCGACCAACGATCGGGCGCCTCGGTCCAGCGGTTCGCGTCCCAGCCCTGGCCCAAGACCCAGCCCTGCACCGGCGCCGCCGCCGCGACCCTCGCCAGGGCCTCCTGCCGGCTCGCCGCACCGGCCAGCCGCACCCGGCGGCGACCCAGCCCCCACATGAGGAAGTGCGTGTGCCCGTCCACGAAGCCCGGAGTGACGGTGGCGCCGGGCAGCTCGAAGCGGGGAACCCCGCGCGGCACCCGCGCATCGAGGTCCGCCCGGCCCCCCACCTCCCGAATCCGCCCTGCATCCCACCACACGGCCTCCCCAGCGAGGCCGCCGGTCAGCGTCTCCACCCGGCGGGCCAGGACCAGGCCGGAGCGCAGCCGGCTGTCACCCGCCCGGCCGGGGCTTTCTAAGAATTTGTGAGGCAATCGGTTACCAAATGTCGTCTGTCGGCGGGGGGTGACCGGAGATTACCACATGTGTGGAAACTATGAGTTTTTCCACACCCCAGGATCTTATTGGCGTGGAGGAGTGCCCCAGGCTCAAGGGGGACAACGACGTCGGAGGGCTCCCCTTTTTCCACCGAGGTGCAGAAGTGGTCCGGGGACTTCCACAATTCTGAGAACGTGCAAGATCGTGTGGAAAAGCACTATGGCGACACTGTCGCCGCCTTGAGTGGGGCTAGAGCAGCGTCAATTCGACCATTTCCCCGGGGTGCAGTCCCAGCTCGCGGACGATTGGAAGCGGGAGGAAGACCCCCGCCCCGCTGGCAAAGCTCCAGCCGCGGGTCTTGAATCGCCTGCCGGAGACCTCGACGGTGACGGGCACCGACTTGCCCTGGGGCAGGCTGCCCGCCGGGAGGAACACCTTGGCGTAGGTGTCGGTGCCGTAGCGCTCCAGCACGAGCCGTTGGGAGATGACCCGGGTCATGCGTTGCTCCCGCGAGGGGGCAACTAAGCTAGGGGTCGGCGCTCCCCGACGCTAGGGTCGATCCGGCGGCTCGAGCAGGAGCCGGCGCACCTCCGCGACGGCACTCGCCCCGGTCTGATCGCCATCCTGCATGAGGCCCACCGCGGTGATCTCCGGAGGCTTCCGTCCCCAGATCTCCTGGTAGTCTGCGAACGGCTCGGCGGCGCGGTCGTGCCACTGCCCGTCCGCCTGCTCGAGGCCGGCGACGCGGATCACGTGGAACCGGTCCGAGACGAAGCTCGCCTGGCGGTGGCCCGGGGGCTCGGACCCGCCCCAGGTGTAGAAGACGATCCGGGCGGCCGAGGCGAAGTCTCCCCCCAAGTCGCCGAAGACCACGAATACGCGGAGCGGCGAATCGTCCCGCGCAGGATCGCGGAGGTCGGCCCCCGCGGGGGCCTGCAGCACGCGGGCCGACCACCGGAGGGTGGTGCCATCGGCGGCGGAGACGGCGCGCGGCAGCCGAAGGTAGGCCCAGGCCGCCGCCCCGCGGCCGGAGATGCGGAGCGCGCGGCCGCCGGAATCCTCCACCACCGCGAAGTCCGGTGCCGCGGCGCCGCGGACCCTGCGGAGGCGCCAGTCCATCGGCAGGTGGGCTCCCAGGGGGTTCTCGGAGAGCCGAAGGAGGTCTATCGGCCCGGGAGCGAGGAGGAGCGCCGCGAGGAGGAGAACGATCAACCCGCCCGCCTCCGCCCCGCCATCGGCGGGCTCATCGGTAGAATCGGATCTCGCCCGAACCGCCGGAGTACATCGGGCCCAGCATGCGGATGGGCGAGCCGTGGAGTGCCTTGGCCAGGTCGTCCTTGCCCGAGATCCGCAGGGATCCGGCGAGCCGCCTCTCCCAGGCGGGCCGCAGGGTGAGACGCCCGGTCCAGACGGCGTTGCGAAGCCCGTCCAGCCACCAGCGCCGCTCCGGTGCATTCTGGGCCGCGGTCGAGTCCACGGCGAGGAACCCGTCCCAGGTCACGACGGTCTTGCCGATCCTCGCCTCGTAGCGGTCCTTCGGGCTCTCAGGCACCTTGCCCATGTCGTCCTTGATCACGTCCATGTCCAGGAACGCAAGCTCGGCCGACCGCTCGACCCGCCAGTTGGTGCTGTAGAGCCCCACGACGACGCCGAGGCCATCGTCGGGCGTGCCGGCGCGCGGGGTGGCCGCGATGCTCCAGAATCCGAGGAGCTGGTACTTGCCCGCGTCCTTCTCGGAAAACCGGTCGTTGTCCAACCGGAGCGTGTCCGCCGCGAGGAGGCACAGCTCGGCCGGGATCCACCCCCCGTACTGCGCCTCGTCGACGATGAGGCGGCGGAGCACGGGGGCCAGAGGGCCGTAGCCGTCGGCCCGGACCGGCGCGTGCGAATTGGGGAGCCGCTTCGCCGCGGCGCTGGAGTCCATCAGGAAGTCGACGCAGAACGTCCACCGCACGGCCTGGAGCCCGAGGACGAGGCGCGGCGCGCCACCAGGGGCGCCGGCCTGGGCCGCCAGCGGGATGGCCCCGGCGAGCAGGACGAGGGCGAGGACAAGCGGTCGGACGGTCATGGGCTCCGTTCGGGTGAGGAGTTGGTATCGGCGGCGGTCGCCTGGCGGAGGGCCGCCGTGAAGTCCTGCGCACCGCCGGTTCCGGTGTAGACGATGGTGCCCGCCGCATCCACGATGACGACGGTGGACGTGGTGGCAACCTGGAAGGCGCGCACGCTCGCTCCCCGATTGTCCCACAGCGTGCGGAACGGCGGGCGGTGTCTCTCCAGGTAGCGCTCCACCCGGGCCCGGGTCTGGTTGACGGTGACGTTCACGCCGAGGAACTCCACCCGATCGCCGTAGGCGCGGTGCGCCTCGCGGACCCGGGGCAGGAGCGCCTCGCACTGCTCGCACCAGGTGGCCCAGAACTCCAGGAACACGGGCCGGTGCCCGAAGAGGTCGGCCAGGTCCACTGGGTGCCCCTCGAGGTCGGCGATGACCACCGCCGGGGCGCGGCTCCCGACCCCCACCTCGCCCGCCTGCTGCGCCGCCAGCGGCGCGGCGCACGCTGCCAGCGCCAGCAGGGCCCTCGGCCATCGTGTCATGAGACCATTCCGATCCGCACAAGATAGTACTCGGCCATCCCGATCAGGACGACGCCGGCCGCCCGCTTCACCCAGAGGGTCCACCGCCCGGCCTTCGGCAGGCGGGCCAGGGAGCCCGAGCCGAGCCCCACGGCCACCAGCAGCGCGGTCATGCCCAAGGAGAAGACGAACAGGTAGACGAACCCCAGCACGGCGCTCTGGGTGGCCGCCACGAAGGTGAGCACGGCCGCGAACGCCGGAGCCCCGCAGGGCGCCGCGACCAGCCCGGACGTGGCCCCCAAGACGAAGATCCCCCCGTAGCCGTCCGCCACCCTTCGCCCGGCCCAAGCGCCGAGCCGCTCGGGGACGCGGACCGGGATGACGTCCAGCAGCGCCAGCCCGAAGAGCAGCAGCAGGTTCGCCATGGCGAAGTAGGCCCACGGGCTCGCGCTGATCGTCCCGAACAGGGTCCCGGTGAGCCCCGCGACCAGGCCCAGGCCGGCGTACACCAGGGCCAGGCCCACCACGTAGACCGCCGTCGCCAGCACCGTTCCCGCCCGGGACCTGTGCTCCGCGCCTGCGCCCGCCAGGATCCCCGCGGTGATCGGGATCATGGGATAGACGCAGGGCGTGAGGCTGGTCAGCAGGCCGGCCCCGAAGAGGGCCGGGATCGCAGCCAGGGGCTGGTCGCGGAGGGCGGCCTCGAGGCCGCCGAGGACGGTCGCGAGCACGGGGTCCTTTCTGGGCGAACGGCCGGGAAGATACAACGAAGACGCCCCCCGGAGGCGACCTCCGGGGGGCGGGAAGACTGGGTCCGGGCCCTCAGCCCGGCCAGCCCGCGGGTCGCTGGTCGGTGAGGAGGACGAGCGGGGCGGTCAGGTCCCCCACGAACAGCGAGAGCTCGAGCGGCATGCTCCGGCTCGCCTGATCGCGGGTCTGGCCAATGGCGCAGGTGAAGCCCAGGCGCAGGACGGGCTGGTCCTGAAGCGCCTCGGAGACCTCCAGCACCCCGCCGTAGACCCCGCCCGCCCAGAGCCGGGCCGGGACGACCCCGGCGATGGACGTCGCTACCTGGGCCAGAGATTGTAGCATCCGGTACGTCAGGGTCGTGGACTCGCCGCCACTCGTCGCCACCCCGAATACCCTGGCCCCGAACCGAGAAGTGCGGGGGAACAGCGCCAGGGCGTACGGGAAGCTCCCGCCTTTGCGGTTGGCGACCTCCAGGGCCTCGTCCACCAGGTCGTGAACGGCCTCGAGGTCTTGCGGGATCGGGTCCGCGCTCATGTCGTGCCCGCCGTGAATGCTGGGGTCATGCCGGCGAGATATGCAGAACTCGGGCCGCGGGTATCCGGCGGAGGGCGGCCCCGCCCGGGGCGGTTGATGGAGCCACCGGGGGGCGTTCATCGAGTGCAAGATTTTGCGGTCGACCGGAGTCAGTCGGTCGGGATCGCGGCGGCAGGCGTGGGGGGAGCGGGGGTGGGGGCGTAGCGGGTCGTCACGTAGTCCTCCAGGATCCGGAGGAACTCCGGGACGATCCGATCTCCCTTCAGGGTGACGAGGAGCTTCCCGTCGACGTAGACCGGGGCCTTCGGCTCCTCGAAGGTCCCGGGCAGGGAGATGCCGATGTTGGCGTGCTTCGACTCGCCCGGCCCGTTCACCACGCAGCCCATCACGGCCACCTGCATCTCCTCGACCCCGGGACGCTCGCTCCGCCAGACCGGCATCTTCGCGCGGAGGTAGCCCTGGATGTCTTGGGCCATGGATTGGAAGAAGGTGCTGGTGGTGCGCCCGCAGCCGGGGCAGCTGGTGACCTGGGGGGTGAAGCTCCGGAGCCCCAGCGACTGGAGGACCTGCTGGGCAACCTGCACCTCCTCGGTCCGGTCCCCGTCGGGGGCCGGGGTGAGGGAGACCCGGATGGTGTCGCCGATGCCCTCCTGCAACAGCAGGGAGAGCCCGGCGGTACTGGCCACGATCCCCTTCGCGCCGAGGCCCGCCTCGGTGAGCCCCAGGTGCAGCGGGTACTCCGAGCGGGGGGCGAGGGCCCGGTAGACCGCCACCAGGTCCTGCACCCCGGACACCTTGGCGCTGAGGATGATCCGGTCGTGGGGCTGGCCCAGGGACTCGGCCAAGTCCGCCGAGCGGAGGGCGCTCTCGACCATCGCCTCCATGGTCACCTCCCGCGCCTCTCTCGGCACGGGCCGCCGCGCGTTCTGGTCCATGAGGCTGGTGAGCAGGGCCTGGTCCAGCGAGCCCCAGTTCACCCCGATCCGGACCGGCTTCTCATGGGCGAGCGCGACCTCGATGATCGCGCGGAAGTTCTCGTCATGCCGCTTGCCCCCGACGTTCCCCGGATTGATCCGGTACTTGGCCAGGATGCGGGCGCAGTCGGGATGGCGGGTGAGCAGCAGGTGCCCGTTGTAGTGGAAGTCGCCGACGATCGGCACCCGGACGCCGAGGCGCTCCAGTCCCGCCGCGATGGCCGGGACGGCGGCGGCCGCCTCGTCGTTGTTCACCGTCACCCGTACGATCTCGCTCCCCGCCTGCGCCAGCTCCGCGACCTGCCGCACCGTGGCCGCGACGTCGGCCGTGTCGGTGTTGGTCATGGACTGCACCACGATCGGATGGGCCGACCCGACGGGAACGTCCCCGACGAGCACGGTCACGGTGTGGCGGCGAGCGAGGGCTGGCATGGCAGGGAATATAGCCGAGCCCGCCGCCTTGGGCGGGCGGCGCCGGGAGGGCTCAGGCGCGCGAGAACTCGGCCTGCTCGATTGCGGCCAGCTGGGTCGGGGAGAGGGTGAGCCGGGCCGCGGTCGCGCTGTCCCGCGCGTGCTCCGGGGTGCGGGCTCCGGGGATCACGAACACCGTGGGGGCCTGGGCCAGCACCCACGCCTCCACCACGGCGTGAGGCGACGCGCCGATCTCCTCGCTGATCGTCTTGAGCACAGGATGGCCGGGGAGCTTGCGGTTGAGGCGGCCACCCCCCACCGGACTGTAGGCCAGGAACCCGATCCCCCGCTCGGCGCAGTAGGCCACCACCCCGTCCTCCAGGGCCTCGCGGAAGAAGGGGTTGAGCCGGTTCTGCACGGTGACCACCGCGATCTGTCGCTCCGCCTGCCGGATCTCGGGAACCGAGACGTTGGAGAGCCCGAGCCACCGCACCTTTCCCGAGCGCTGCAGCTCGGCCAGCATCCCGACGGTCTCGTCGAAGGGGACGTCGGGGTCGGGGGCGTGGAGCTGGTAGAGGTCGATCCGCTCGATGCCCAGGGCCTGGAGCGACCGGTCACACGCGCGGCGCAGGTGCTCGGGCCTGGCGTTCCGCTCCCAGCGCCCGCCGGGACGGGCCAGGCCGCCCTTGGTGGCGACGACGATCGAGGCGCGGGGTCCGCGCCAGGTCCGGAGGGCCTGGGCGATGAGCCGCTCGTTGTGGCCGAGATCGCCGTCGTCCAGGCAGTAGACGTCGGCGGTATCGATCAGGGTCATCCCGGCGTCGAGCGCCGCGTGCAGGGTGGCGACGGCCTGGGCCTCGGGCGGGCGGTCCGAGATCGAGAGCGGCATCCCCCCGAACCCGACGACCGACGCCTCCGCGGCGTCCGGTCCGAGCGGACGGCTGGGCAGCGCGGTCACGACGTCGGGTGGGTCGTCCCCGAAGGCCCGCGGGTCCCGGCCCTCAGGCGAGCCCCAGCTGCTTGGTGAGGCGGGTCCACTCCTCGAGGGTCACCGTCCCCTCGTCCTTGAGCGGGGTGAGCGCGGCCAGGATCTCCTGGCGCGAGCCGTCGATCCGCCGGTCCCGCAGCTCGCCGATCATCCGGGAGAACCGGTGCTCGTACTCGTCCTTCCGGAGCTCCCCGCCGGTCCGCAGCGCGGCCAGCTTCCGCAGCTCCTCCGCGACGCGCTCCGGGGCGATGGGCTTGAGCACTCCACCTTCCTGCTGATCGGCCATGGGAACTCACCTCGGGGACGTGGGGTTGGATCTGCCGGACAAGACGCACGCACACAATATAAGACCGGAGGGCGGTGATCGTCAGACGCGGCGCGCGCCGCCCTCGACGCTCGTCGACGGGTCGAGCGCCCGGGCCGCCTCCCGGACGCAGTGCCAGGCTTCCTCCACGTGGTCCCGCCGGGTCCGCTCTTGGCCCACCGCGAGGCGGATCGTGAAACGCCCGCCGAGCCGCGTGTGGGTCAGGTAGACCCGCCCGCCCGCGTTCACCCGCTCGAGCAGCGCCTCGTTGAGCCGGTCGAGGGTCGCCTCGTCCATCTCCTTCGGCCGGTACCGGAAGCAGACGGTGTTGAGCGGCACCGGCGCCAGCACCTCGAAGTCCGGGTCCGCCTCCACCCAACCGGCGAACGCCTCGGCCAGGCCGATGTGCCGCCGCAGGTGCTCCCGCAGCCCCTCCGCCCCATCGTGGCGCAGCACGAACCAGAGCTTGAGCGCCCGGAAGCGACGGCCCAGCGGGAGGCCCCAGTCCCGGTAGTTCGTGACCGAGCGATCCTGGGCCGTCCGCAGGTACTCGGGCAGGATGCCCAGGGTCCGGGTGAGCACCTCCGGCTCGCGGGTGTAGTAGGCGGAGCAGTCGAAGTTGGTGAGCAGCCACTTGTGGGGATTGAACACCAGCGAGTGGACCCCGGCGACGCCGTCGAGGATCC
>JBFIUJ010000077.1:0-9854 GCA_041607595.1 Gemmatimonadales bacterium
CGCGGCCCTGGGTCGCCTCTCCTTCTCCACCGATCTCGGCGCCCTAGAGGACTGCGACATCGTGATCGAGGCGGTGACCGAGGACCTGGCCGTCAAGAACGGCCTCTGGAAGGAGCTGGACGGGCTCTGCGGCCCCGCGGCGCTCTTCGCGTCCAACACCTCCAGCCTCACGATCGCCGCCATGGCGGCGGCCACCAGCCGGCCCGACCGGTTCGTCGGGCTCCACTTCTTCAATCCCGTCCCGCTGATGCCGCTCGTGGAAGTGGTCCGCACGGTGACCACCTCGGCCGACACATTCGCTCGGGCGTTCGCGTTCGCCACGAGCCTGGGCAAGGAGGCCGTCGCGGCCAAGGACACCTCGGGGTTCATCGTGAACCTCCTGCTGGTGCCCTATCTCCTGGACGCGATCCGGGCGCTGGAGCGGGGGGTCGCCACCACGGCCGACATCGACACCGCGATGCGGCTCGGCTGCGGCTACCCGATGGGGCCGCTGACGCTGCTCGACTTCGTGGGGAACGACACGACACTCAAGATCGCGGAGATCATGTTCGACGAGTATCGGGAGACCCGTTACGCTCCCCCTCCCCTGCTGAAGCGCATGGTCTTGGCCGGCCTCTACGGCCGGAAGAGCGGGAAGGGCTTCTACGACTACTCCACCAACCCGCCCACGGTCGTGGACCTGGGCCTCTGACACGGAGCGATATGCCGAGCCTTCTGTTGCTGAACGGTGAGACCGCCGCCGCCACCCTCTTGGGCTACGACCTGGTGCGGGTGCACGCGGCGTTGAACGACCTTCCCGCAGCGCTGCTCCTGACCACCGTGCTCTTCGACGTGCTCACCGCGGTGACCCGCCGCGAGGCGTTCCGGCAGACCGCCTTCTGGACCCTCATGGTCGGCACGGTCGGCGCGCTGGCGGCGGTGGGCTCCGGCCTGCTGGCGGAGGACGCGATCGAGCACGGCACCGCGATCCACCAGCTCATGGAGCGCCACGAGACGATGGGCTACATCGTCGCGGGGACCTTCGTCCTGCTGGCGGGGTGGCGGCTCTTCCGGGAGACCCGGATGGGACGGCCCGAGCGGCTCGCCGCGACCGGGCTCGCGCTGGCGGGGGCGGTGGTCCTGGTGCTGACCTCCCGCCTCGGGGGGGAGCTGGTCTTTGCCCACGCGGCCGGCATCCCGACCGCCACGATGCAGCGGGAGATCGAGAACCGGGGCGGCGGGCACGAGCACGCCCCAGGCGAGGAGCACGAGCACGCGGCCCCCGCGGCGGCCGGCTCGTCCGCCGACTCGGCCGCTGCCGCGACGGCCCCTGCTCCCGGCGGCCACACCCACGCCCCGGGGACCCCGGCGCACGACCATTGAGGTCGGCCCGGGCGGCGGCACGGCTGGTCCGGGCGGCGACCTGCGGGTTGCCGCTCGCGCTGCTCGCCTGCCATCCCCACACCAACCGTCCTCCCTTCGGACCCGAGCCGGGCACGGCGGTGGCCGTGCTCGAGCTCGGCGTGCCGGCGGCGACCACCCGCCTGGCCGAGGCGCTCCGCGCGGACAGCCTGCCGGTCGGTCGGGTCGAGCTTCGCGACGGGTACCTCGAGACACCGTGGTTCGACACCGCGACCGGCCGCCCCACCGATCGAAGGCCGCTGGGGGCCGGCGTCGTGCGGCTTCGTGCGTGGATCGACCCGGCCCTGCCGGGCCACAGCCGCCTGCGGGTCGAAACCGTGTACCGCCCGCTGGCCGACCCCTCCCTCCCGGATCGGGAGCTGGAGCGAATGGTGGCGGAGGACCACCCGACCGCGGCGAGGGTCCGGGAGGTGCTCGAGCTGTTGGAGAAGGTCTTCGGAAAGCCCCGCCCGGCACCGGCCCCTAGCGGAGGGCCTGGATCGCCTGGGCCGCGGCCCGCACCCCGTTCACGATGTGGTCGTCCGGGGTCGCGAAGGAAAGCCGCAAGTAGCCGTCCTGCATGAAGCCGCCCCCCGACGCGGTCACCATTCCGGCCTCCCGCACGAAATAGGCGGCCACGTCGTTCGACGTCTCCAGCGTAGCCCCCTCGGCCGTCCGCTTGCCGAACAGCGGGCGCACGTCCCAGAAGGAGTAGAAGGTGGCGGGCGTGGGCCAGACCCGGACGTGGGGCATCGCCTTCGCCTCCGCCTGCAGGAGGTCCCGCTTGCGCTGCAGCTCCAGGCACATCTCCGGATCGTAGGGATGGGTGATCGCGGCGAGCGCCGAATACTGGGTCGGGACCGCCGGACCCGACGTATAGTGGCTCTGCAGGTTTACCATCGCCTGCACCAGGTCCGAGGGGCCGATGGCCCACCCGATCCGCAGGCCGCCGGTGCGGCGCCAGTTCTTCGAGATGCCGTCAACCTGCACCACCCAGTTCCGGGTCTCGGGGTCCAGCCTCGGCTCCGGGTACCGGGCGCCGTCGAAGACGATCCGCCAGTAGAGGCGATCCAGCACGAAGTAGATCCGGTGCTCCACGCAGACCTGCAGGAGCGCCTCGAGCTCGGCCGCGCCGTACAGCTGGGCGGTGGGATTCACCGGGTTGTTGAGGAGGAAGAGCTTGGCGTGAGGTCGGACCCTGAGGTTTCGCCGTAGGTCCTCCGGCGTCACCTTGAGGTAGTTGGCATCCCCCGCCCGCGGCAGCACCATCACCGGGAAGGCGTAGGCCGAGACCGCGAGCGGCTGATAGCTCACCCACGGCGCGGCGTCCAGCAGGATGCAGTCGGCGGGGTTGCAGGCGGCGAGGAACACGTTGAAGAGGCTCTGCTTCGCCCCGGAGGTGATGACCACGTTGCTCGGATCGTACTCCCCATCCACCCCGGTCCAGGCGAGCACCGCGGCTCGGAGTTCCGCCAGGCCCGCCGGATCCTCATACTGGGTCTGCCCCTCGCGATACGCCCGCTCGCCGGCCTCTCGGATATGAGGAGCCAGATCCCCCTTGGTCTCCCCCAACCCGAAATCGTAGACGGGAAGCCCCCGAGCCTCCCGCTCGGCCACCATCCGCTTGAGCTCGAGGGTGAGGGAGGGCCTGAACTTGAACAGCTTGGAGGAGATCCGTTCCGAATCGTGCATGGCGTCCGGGTGAAAGGGCGATGCCGCCGGCGGTCCTTTGCATTGTGACCCTGCGCGCCGAGGGATGCAAGGATGCGCGCGTGGAGGGACGGCGCCCCCGGGCCTATAATTGGAGGCATGCCAACCCCAGGCGGGTCGCCGTGAGCGGATCGGGTCGCCGCCTCCCCGTGCAGGTGGAGGCGCCCCGGGCCGCGTCGCGCCGCTGGGGCGCGGTGGTCGTCGGGGTCGCCCCGTCGGGATCCACCGCAGCGCCGATCGCCTCCATCGCCGGGTGACCGTCCCATGACGCTTCCCGCCGCGCCGGCAGCGCCGCTGCTCGATCCACCCGGTGGCGACCATCCGGCCACGGACCGCGCCTTCTGCGCGGCCGCGCTGCCCCGGGTCTCCCGCACGTTCGCCCTCTGCATCCGCCTCCTCCCCCGCGGCCTCGGCGATACCGTCCGCACGGCCTACCTCCTGTGCCGGGTTGCGGACACGATCGAAGACGCCGAGCGGCTGGATCTGCGGGAGAAGCGAGGCCTTCTCGCGCACTGGCGAGACTGCCTGGCGGACGGGTCGGACGCCGGGCCGATCCGGGTCGCCTTCGACCGGCCGACCAGCGACGACGAGCGGCTCGCCCGCGGGGCCGATGTGGTCCTGCGCGAGCTCCGGCGGCTGGTGCCGGCGGAGCAGGAGGCCGTCGTCCCCTGGGTCCGGGAGATGTGCGACGGGATGGCGGAGTTCGCCCGATCCGGTGGACGGCCGCCGGGCCCCCTGTCGACGCTCGAACGGGTGGCCGACCTCGACCGGTACTGCTACTACGTCGCGGGCACCGTGGGACACCTGCTCACCGGGCTCTTCCGGCTCCATGCCGGGCCGATCCCGCCCGAGCGGGGCGACCGCCTGGAGGCGCTGGCAACCAGCTTCGGGCTCGGGCTCCAGCTCACCAACATCATCAAGGACGTAGCGGACGATCACCGCCGGGGCTGGAGCTTCATCCCGCGGGAGCTCTGTGCCGAGGCGGGGGTGCGCCCGGAGGATCTGTTCCAGCCCGGCGCGGAGGCGGCCTCCCGCCGCGTGATGGACCGCCTGATCGCCCAGGCCGCGACCCGGCTCGAGAGCGCGCTGGCCTACGCGGTGGCCCTTCCCCGCCGGGCCTACCGGATCCGGCTCTTCTGCCTCACCTCCCTCTTCTTCGCGGTCCGCACCCTCCGGCTCGCCCGGACGGATCCCCGGCTCCTCGATCCCGGCCACAAGCTCAAGATCAGCCGTGCCCAGGTCTATCGCACGCTCGCCGTGACGGCGCTGGTCGCCCCGAGCAACCTGCTGGTGCGGGCCTACTGCCGGTGGCTCGTTGGCCGCCCAAGCCCGGCCTAGGCGCGGTGGCCGCGGGCGCGCCGACGGGCTTTCGGGGAGTCTTCCGCGACGACTGGCGGGCCCGGGCCGCCTACGCCGAGGGGGCGGGCATCTATCGGATCGTCCCGAGCGCGGTGGCCCGCCCGGCGGACGCGCAGGACCTCCAGACCCTGGTGCGGTGGGCGGGCCGGATCCGGAGGACGCTCGTGCCGCGGGGCGCGGGAAGCGGGATGGGTGGCGGGAACGTGGGGGACGGGATCGTGGTCGACCTTACGGCGCTGGGCCCGGATCGGATCACGATCGACCCCGCCGCGCGCCTGGCCCGAACCGGGGCGGCGGCGACCGTCGCCGGGCTCAACGCGGAGGCCCTTCGGCACGGGCTCCGGTTGCCCCCCGTGCCGTCGAGCGGCCGCTGGGCCACTCTCGGGGGAATGGTCGCCACCAATGCGTCCGGCGCCCGGAGCGTACAGTGCGGGAGCGTGCGGCCCTGGGTCGAGGGGCTCGAGGTGGTGACGGCCGAGGGGGAGCCGGCGGCCTTGGCCCGGGGGCGGACCGACCGGGGGCTCCCCCCAGGAGCCGGCGGTATAAAGGAACGGGTGGGGCGCGCCCGAGCTGAGGTCGAGGCCGCCTTTCCCGGCACCCGGAAGAACAGCTCCGGCTACGCCGCCGATGCGCTGCTGGCCTCGGGCGACCTGCTCGACCTCCTGATCGGGTCCGAGGGGACGCTGGCGCTCGTCACCGGGGTGACCTGGGGGCTGGAGCCGGTTCCGCCGCACGCGGCGAGCCTCCGCATCGCCCTCGGCGACCTCGAGTCGTTGGGCGAGGTGGCGGACGCGCTGGTGCGCCTCTCGCCCTCCGCGGTCGAGGTGATGGATCGGACCTTCGGCGACCTGATCCGGGGGTCGGTGCGCGGCGAGGACGACCCGTTCCGGGACGGCGTCGAGGCGGTGCTTCTGGTGGAGTTCGAGCGGACGACCGAGGCCTCGGTCCGCGGCGCCGTCGGGGACGCGGTGCGAGCGGTCCGGGACTTCCCGGCCGAGGTGGTGACGGCGCTCTCCGCCCCGGAGGCCCGGCGGCTCTGGGAGATCCGCCACGCCGCGAGCCCGATCCTCGCGTCGCTGCCCGACGGCCGGCGCTCGCTCCAGGTGATCGAGGACGCCTGTGTACCCGTCCGCCGGCTCGGGGAGTACATTGCGAGCGTGCGGTCGGCCGGGCGGGAGCTCGACCTCGAGCTCGTGATCTTCGGCCACGCCGGGGACGGCAACGTCCACGTGAACGTGCTCCCCGAGGTCGGCCGGCCGGATTGGGAGCCCCGGGTCGCGGCGCTCTTCGACCGGGTCACCGAGCGGGTCGTCCGGCTGGGCGGGACGACCACCGGGGAGCACGGCGACGGCCGGCTTCGCGCCGGCGCGCTCGAGCGGGTGTTCGGCCCGGCGGTGGTCGGCCTGTTCCGGGAGATCAAGCAGGCCTTCGATCCCGCCGGCCTCCTGAACCCGGGCGTGATCCTTCCGGCGCCGGGCGACCGGCCGCTCACCCGACTGAAGGTCGGGGCCGGAGCCGCGGCGCTCCCCTCCGACGTGGCGGCGGCGCTCCGCGAGATCGAGCGCACCGCCGGGTACGCTCGCAGCCGGCTCGATCTCGCCGGCCCACCCTGAGAACGCCATGCGCCAATACCTCGATCTCCTGCGGCTCGTGCTCGAGCACGGCCACCCCAAAGAGGACAGGACCGGGACCGGCACGCTGAGCGTGTTCGGCCACCAGGCCCGCTACGATCTCGCGGCCGGCTTCCCCCTCGTCACGACCAAGAAGCTCCACCTCAAGGCGATCGTGGAGGAGCTGCTCTGGTTCCTCCGCGGGGAGACCAACGTCCGGTCGCTCCAGGCGGCCGGGGTCACGATCTGGGACGAGTGGGCCGACGAGGCGGGCGAGCTCGGTCCGGTCTACGGACGCCAGTGGCGCTCCTGGCCCCTGCCGGGGGGCGGCCACGTGGATCAGATCGCCGAGGTGGTCCGCCAGATCCGGGAGACCCCCGATTCCCGTCGGATGATCGTGAGTGCCTGGAACGTGGCCGAGCTGCCGGCCATGGCGCTGGCCCCCTGCCACACGCTCTTCCAGTTCTCCGTGACCCGGGGACGGCTCTCCTGCCAGCTCTACCAGCGGAGCGCGGACGTCTTCCTCGGCGTGCCGTTCAACATCGCCTCGTACGCCCTGCTCACCCACATGCTGGCCCAGGTCACCGGGCTCGAGGCAGGAGAGTTCGTCCACACCCTGGGTGACGCCCATCTCTATCGGAACCACGTGGACCAGGCCCGCCTCCAGCTGGAGCGAGAGCCCCGGCCGCTGCCGACGCTGCGGCTCGACCCCTCCGTGACCTCGATCCTCGGCTTCCGGCGCGAGCACATCCGGGTGGAGGGCTACGAACCCCACCCGGGTATCCGGGCGCCGGTGGCCGTGTGATCGTTTCGCTGGTGGCGGCCGTGTCGGAGAACGGGGTGATCGGGCGGGGCAACGGTCTTCCTTGGCGTCTCCCCGCCGACCTGCGTCGGTTTCGGGCGCTCACCCTCGGGCATACGATCGTGATGGGGCGGCGGACGTTCGAATCGATCGGGCGTGCGCTCGACGGGCGGCGGACCATCGTGGTGAGCCGGCGTCCCGACTACCGGCCCGACGGCGTCGACGTGGTGTCCGGACTCGCGGAGGCGCTCCGGCCCGAGCCGGGCGAGACCGAGCGCTTCGTGGTCGGAGGGGGCGAGATCTACCGGGAAGCCCTGCCGCTGGCCGACCGTCTCTACCTCACCATCGTCCACGCCGAGGTCGAGGGCGACGTCGTCTTCCCCCCGCTCGACCCCGACGGGTGGGAGGTCGTGAGCGAGGAGCGGCACCCCGCCGACGACCTCCATCCCTTCCCCTACACCTTCCGGCGACTCGATCGGCGTCGCTGATCCCCATCTCCCCCCGCGACCGATCTTCGAAAACCAAAAAAAATCTATTGTGTCTGGCTCGGCTTTTTCTTACTTTAGGTTGCAACTCAATGGTGCGGCTCGCCTCGACTCCGTTGGCGGCCTTTTTTATAGGGGAGACATTTGGCGGTTCGAATAGGACTGGCCTACAATCTCAAGCCCGAGTCCCCGACGGCCTCCGTCGGGGACGCCGTCGCCTCCCCCGCAACTTCCCCGACCGACTTTCGCACTCTTCGCTTCGACCTCGAGCAGCCCGACCTCTACGCCGAGTGGGACGAGCCGGGCACGATCGACGCCGTCGAGCACGCCCTGCGCCCGCTCGGCGAGGTCATCCGCCTCGAAGCGACGGAGGCATTCCCGGCCAGACTCGCCGCGGAGCGACCCGACTTCGTCTTCAACATCGCCGAGGGCCTCTACGGCCCGAACCGGGAGGGACACGTCCCGGCGATCTGCGAGTTCCTCAACATCCCCTACTCCGCCTCGGACCCGCTCACCCTCGGGCTCGCCCTCCACAAGGGCCGGACCAAGGAGGTCCTGCTCCAGCGCGGGGTGCCGACGGCACCGTACTGGTTCGCGTCGACCGAGGCCGAGGTGCGGCGGTCACCGCTGGCCTACCCGGTGTTCGTCAAGCCGGCCTTCGAAGGGTCGGGCAAGGGGGTAAGCGTCCGGAGCCTGTGCCGGACTCGGCGCGAGCTACTGGCGCGCGCCCGCTACATCTTCGACACCTACCGGGAGCCGGTGCTCATCGAGGCCTACCTCCCCGGCCGGGAGTTCACGGTGGCCATCCTGGGCAACGGCACGGAGGCGCGCTGCCTCCCCCTCGTCGCCTTCCGCTTCGAGGAGCTGCCCGAGGGCGCTCCCCCGATCTACGGCTACGAGGCCAAGTGGATCTGGGATGGGCCCGACCACCCGCTCGACCTCTTCGAGTGTCCGGCCCGCGTGCCGCGGGGCCTGGCCCAGCGGATTCGCGCCGCGGCCCTCGGAGCCTACCACGCCCTGGGCTGCCGGGACTGGTGCCGGATCGACGTCCGCTGCGATGCCGAGAACCGGCCCATGGTGGTCGAGCTGAACCCGCTGCCCGGCATCCTGCCGGACCCGAAGGACAATTCCTGCTTTCCCAAGGCGGCCCGGGCGGCCGGCATGAGCTACGACGAGCTCATCCGGACCGCGGCGGACATCGCCTGGCGGCGCATCAGCGGGCGCTCGCTCTTGGCCGAGGTCGCTGCGTGAGGGTCGCGGTGATCCACGACGGGGGCGGGCCGGACTGGACGCGGGCCGACGTCGCCTCCGTCCTGGACAACGCCCAGGACGTGCTGGGAATCCTGCGGGCGGAAGGGCTCGAGGCCTCGCTCGTCCCGATCGTCGAGGGAGACCTCGGCTGGATCCCACGGGTCCAGGCGGTCGACCTGGTCTTCAATCTCTGCGAGGGTGTGAACGGCCGGGCCGAGGCCGAGGATCACGTGACCGCGATCCTGGAGCTCACCCGGGTGCCCTACACCGGGTGCCGGGCCTGGCCGATCACCCTGTGCCATCGGAAGCACGTCGCCAACACGCTCCTCACGGATGCGGGTGTGCCGGTCCCCGGCTTCGCGCTGATCCGGGACGGCGTCCTGGAGCGGGAGGTCCCCCTCCCCGCCATCGTCAAACCGGCGGCCGAGGACGCCAGCGTCGGGATCGACAACGGCGCCGTGTGCACCACGGCGGAGGCCCTCCGGGCGCGGTTGGCCCAGGCGGCGGTCGCGTGGGAGACGGTGATCGTCCAGGAGTACGTGCCGGGCCGGGAGCTCAACGTCGGATTCGTGGGGAGCCGGATGCTCCCGATCTCGGAGATCAGCTTCGCCCGGCTCCCGGAGGGGTTCTGGCCCATCGTGACCTACAACGCCAAGTGGGCGGAGGGGAGCCCCGAAGACCAGGGCACCACGCCCGTGTGCCCGGCTCCGCTGGACGCCCCGCTGACCCGGCGGGTGGCCGACGTGGCCCGGCAGGCCTGGTCGGCCATGTGCGGCCGCGCCGGGTACGGCCGGGTGGACCTTCGCGTGGACGATCGCGGAGAGGCGCAGGTCCTGGAGGTGAACCCGAACCCGGACCTCTCCCGGGACGCCGGTCTCGCGCGGATGGCGGCGGCGGACGGCCTCTCCTTCGAAGGCCTCGTCCTGCTCGTCGTCGAGGAGGCGCTGGAGCGGTTCCGCTCCCGGGCGGCCGCGGAAGCGCTGGCGCGGAAGGCCGAGGCGTGAGCGGCGTGGCCGCCCAGGTGGGCCTGCGCGGGCTCACGCCCGCGGACCGCGCGCGGATCGAAGCGATCAGCCGTGCCGTCGGGCTCTTCCGGGAGGACGAGATCGCCGTGGCCCTCGAGGTCTTCGAGGAGTCCTGCGCGCCGGGCCGGGGGTATCACACCCTCGGCGCCGAGGTAGACGATCGGCTGGTCGGATGGATCTGCTGGGGCCACACCCCCTGCACGCTCGATACCTACGACCTGTACTGGATGGC
>JBFIUJ010000078.1:0-9786 GCA_041607595.1 Gemmatimonadales bacterium
CCACCCGGTGATCGTGTCGCCCGCCGCGGAGCCCGAGGGCCCGCCCGACCTCCGGGATCCGGTGGGACCGGCCGAGCGACTGGAGTCGGTGGTGCGCGGGCACAGCATGGCCGGATCGCTCCCCCACGGAGTCCGGATCCTCATTCGCCGCGGCTCCGTGCCGGAGCCGCCCGTGGGCACGATCGTCGCCTTCCCCGGGGGCCCCACGTTGATCGCCCATCGGGTGGTCGCCCACGTGCCGCGTCCCGAGGGACTGCTGCTGGTGACCCGCGGCGATGCGAGCCTGCTGCCCGATCGGCCGATCTACGCCGACGCCGTCCTCGGTCTCGTCACCCACCGTCGCGGGGCCGACGGCTGGGAGCTTCCGCCACGCTCGCCGCCATCCTCTCGGCGCCGTCGCGTGCTGGCCTCGATCGCGCTCGGCCTGATGCGGGGCGCCGCCCGCCTGCGCGTGGACGGACCCTTCGCGGGTCTGATCCTCGCCGCGAAACGCGCGGCCGCCGCCCGGCCGCCGCGCGGCGACGCGCCCTGACCACCGTGGACGCCCTCAGCGCCGAAGACGCCTTTCTCGCCGGGGTGCTCGGAGTCCCTCCGCTTCCACCAGAGGCCCAGCGCCGGCTGGCCGCCTCCATCGCGTGGGACCGCCTGCTCGCCCTCGCCTCCCCCAACCTGCACCCGACGCTCGCGGACCGAATCGAGCCGACCCTCCCCCCTCCCGAGGCCCGCCACCGTCTGGAAGCCGCGCGCCGTGCGGCCGGGGTCACCGCATTGGCTCGGCGCGTGGCGCTGAGGGAGGCGCTCGCGGCCTTGGATGTCGCGGGTTGCCCGGTGATCGTCCTGAAGGGCGCCGCCCTCGCCGAGCTGGTGTACCGCGAGCCCTGGCTTCGACCCATGGAGGATCTGGACCTCTGGGTGCGGCCCGAAGATGCCGCTCGCGCCGCGCAGGCCCTGGTCCGAGGATCCTACCAACCCGCTGCCCACAGTCCGGTGGCGATCGGTCTCGCTCCGCGGATCGGTCCGCCCTCCCTCCTGCGTCACGGCCCCACGACGGTCGAGGTCGAGCTGCACACCGATCCCGTGTCCCTCGCGGGCTTGAGCCGAGCGCGACGGGAGCGAATGTGGGCGCAGGCGCGGAGCATGCCGCTCGCCGGCGCTCCGGCCTCGGTCCTCGCCCCCGACGATCTCCTGCTCCACCTCGGCCTGCACGCCGCCGCGCTGCACGGCTTCAGCGCTGGGTGGCGGAGCCTGCTCGACGTCTCGCTGGTGCTAGAGCGATGGCGCGGGGACTGGGATTGGATCGCGATGCAGGACGACTGGGCTCGCGAAGGCGTCGGCACGTGGATGCGCACAACGCTCTGGCTGGGGCATGCGCTGCTCGGGGCGCCGGTGCCAGAGGCGGTGCTGGACCCTGTGCGTCGAGCCCCATCCCTCCGAGAGGTGGAGGCGCTGGCCATCGAACAGCTCGGCCATCCGGGGCCACTGGTCCCCACCCTCTGGCGCGCTCTCTTCCTCCCCCGCCGATGGCGCGACCGCGCCCGCCGGCTCCGAGGGCTGTTCCGGGCACGCTACCGCGGCGAGCCCGAGAAAAGCACACCGCGCCGCCCCGGGACAGCAGCGCTCCGAGGCCTGCTCCACGACGCAATCGTGAAGCTCCCCCGGGACGTTCGCGCGTGGTGGCGAGGCGATCTCCGGGGCGAGCGGCTCCGTTCGCGCCTCGGCCTCGCCGACCGGCGGGCGCGCCTGCAGCAGTTGGTCCTGGGGCTCGAGCCGGCGGACAGGGGCCCGCAGCGGTCTTCGGTGGACGCCTGAGCAGCGACGCAGCACTTTGCGGCTCGCCTCCCACACCACCGGTGCGGCGCTGCATCGCTTGACGCGACGCTCAACATGTGCAACCGTAGATCATCCGTGACATCCCGGTGTAGGTGAGCAACCGCATCCCGCGGTCGCTGCCATGCCGGGCTCCTTGTCTACCCCCTGCGCCGGATGAACGCCCATGGCTACCCTCGCTCCCCCGACCGTGAGCCTGCTCCGCCGGCTCAGGACGACCATGGTGGTCGCCCTCGTGTTGCCTCTCGCCTGGCTCGGCTGCACCACCGAGCCGGCGCCGGCACCCAGCTTCAGCCTCCAATCCGGGGACTTCGCCGCCACCGGGTCCTTCCGCGAGCGCGGGTGGAACCTGTACGACGAGTTCGTGGTGACGAACGTCTCGGCCAACGGGAACTACATCACCGAGATCGAGATGGACTTCGGCACATCGTCGGACGACGCCTTCCTGGACGCGTGGCCGCGCGGCTACGGTCTCGGGATGGGCTACCCCTTCCAGACCGACGATGAAGAGGACGTCGGGCTCACCGGATGGTTCAATATCAACGACGGCGCGAGGACCGTCCGCTTCACCTTCGGGAAGTTCTCCCCCGGGAAGAGCATCCGCTTCCGCCTCGACATCGACGGGAACATGGCGGGTCCGTACCGGGAGGTCGTGAATGGAGCGGGCTTTGCCGGCACGACGGTCCGTGTGGGCTTTGCCAGCGACGGGCTCGCGGTCGCCAGCTCACACGTCTCAGGGCAGTTCAGCGAGACGGGCAGCATGACCGCCGGCTTCTAGCCGGGACGGCAGGCCCCGCACGCGAACGTCCCCCCGCTGCCACTGGCTGCGGGGGGACGCTTGCGTCCACTCTGTGATCTTCGGCGCCTCAGCGCCGGCACCACGCATCCGGGCGGGTCTCCACACGCGTCGCCCCCGCACTCCACGCAGCCCCTCGCTCTATGGGCGCCCACCATCCACCGGGTTCCCGGAGGGGCGCCGGTAGAGGTGGATCGCGTTGAGCCCACCCGAGTTGGCCACCCCGATGTCGGGGTGCCCGTCCGCGTCGACGTCCCCAACCGTCACCCAGTAGGTGGAATCGCTTCGGCCCCCGAAAGGCACCGCTGTGAACGTGGCCGCGTCTCCGTCGTTCCAGTACACGGCGTTCCGCGCGCCCACGTTGCCGACGACGAGATCCTGGTCGCCGTCCCGATCCAAGTCCCCGCTCGCCACGCCGAACGTCTGGCCGTCCGCCAGGCCGAACGAGGTCGCGCGGGCGAACCCGCCGGCGCCGTCCCCGAGGTAGACCACGTTCGCGGCACCCGCGTTGGCCGCTGCGATGTCGAGGTGGCCGTCCCCGTTCAGGTCGGCCACGGCGACCGCCATCGTCTCGTCCCTTCCGGTCCCGAATACCCGCCGCTCGCCGAGATACCCCTTGCCCGAATTGACGTAGACCCAATTCGCTTGGCCGTCGCGGTTCGCGACGATCACGTCGAGATCGCCATCGCGCTCGATGTCGGCGACGGCGAGCTTGATGGTCGAACCCGACGGGTCCCCGAACGGCTGGGGCGGACCGAATCGACCCCGGCCGTCGTTCACGTAGACCTCGTTCGGCGCGCGGCGGTTGGCCACCACGACGTCGAGAGCCCCGTCGCCGGTGAGGTCGGCGAGGGCCACGTCCCGGGTGAGTCCGGGGTGCGGCCCGAGCCGGCCCGCCAGGGAGAAGCGGCCGGCGCCGTCATTCAGGTACACGAGGTTGAACGCGCGATCGTTCCCCACGACAGCATCGAGATCCCCGTCACCGTCGAGATCGCCAGCGGCGATCGCGTAGCTGGTGGTCCGCTCCGGGCCCAGAGGATACGCCAGGGTGAACCTGCCATACCCGCCGCCGGCGGCGATGTGCTCCGCGTCGGGAGGAGCCCCGTGGTTGAGGAAGACCTCGTTGTCCTCGGTCCAATGGCGCCCGTTGGCCACGAGGACGTCCAGCCGGCCGTCGCCATCCACGTCGGCGAAGGTGAGCGACGCGGTCCGATCGGTCCGCAGACCCAGCACGTAGTCGGGCGAGAGCCCGATGGCCGGGGCCTGGACGGCCTCGGCGTCAACCGCACCGCCGATCGCGAGCATCATGGCCGCCACGACCCCGAGACATCGGCCTCGCTGGGGATGGCCACCCGTCATCGTGAGCATGGAATCCTCCGCGACTTGGGACGCGCGTCCGGTATCCTCTTACCCTGATGCAGAGGTGAGCCCGATCGCGCAGCTCCAATGTAACGCGCTCGGGCTCTCGCGGAGTTCGGGGGCCCTCGTCGAGATGCCGTCGGCCCTCGTCGGATCAAAGTGGACGTGGCGCGGGCGAGAACGCCGAGACGCCCGCCGGCAGATGAGTCGGCGGGCGCCTCTTAAGTTATTGAAAGGAAATGATTTACGGAGAGCGGGCGACCGGACTCGAACCGGCGACGTCCAGCTTGGGAAGCTGGCATTCTACCACTGAATTACGCCCGCGAGTGGTTGGGGCGGAATGTGCCATCCGCCCCTTCCGCTGTCAAGCACGGCGGCCACGCGCGCCACCGTGCGCGTCACTTCCGGCGGTACCGCCAGCCGACCGCCGAGGGGGTCGCGGCCTCCAACCGGATCTGCCGGGTCGCGTCCTTGGCCAAGACCGGCAATGCAAACTCCTTGGTGGCCACCGCGGCTCCCGTACTGTCCACCAGCTCGAACACGAGGGTCACCGCCACGGCCTTGATCGGCCGCCCGTCGGCGGTTCGCGCCTGTCGGCCGGTCACGGTGCCGGTGAGGCGGGCGCCCGCGTCGTTCACCAGGAACGTATCCACGGTCACGCTCACCGGCAGCGCCTCGAGATCGGTGTAGAGCTTGATCGTGGTCTCCGTGTCCTTCTCCATCTGGTGGCCCTGCGCCAGGAGCTTGATCGAGCTCTCGTTCATGGGGTCGAGGACCAGCAGCTTGGTGCCGGCCGCTATCAGGCCCTTCCCGTCCGACGCGCCCAGGTGCGCATTCGCCAGGTTGAACACGGCATCGCGGTTGTAGGGCTCGCGCTCGACGACCTGGGCGAAGGCCTTGGCCGACTCGGCATACTTCTGGTCCCGGAAGAAGCTGATGCCGAGACTCATGAGGTCGTTGGTCGAGACATCCTCGCCCGCCGAGCTGACGATCGCCTTCTCGATCACGGCGGCGCTGTCCGCCTTGCCGACGGCCCGCAGCGAGATGGCGAGCCCCCGCCGCCCGTTCGTGTCGTCCGGCACCCACCGCACGTACTGGGAGAAGGCCTCCAGTGCTTCCTGGTGCCGCCCCTGGTTCTGGAGGATGACCGCGAGGTTGAACGTGGCCTGGTTCCGGTCATCCTTGAACTTGGTCGAGTCCTTGGCCGCCGTGGTCGCGGCCTTCCGGAAATAGACGATCGCGCTGTCCGGCCGCTGGGCGTTGGCGTGGATCACCGCGGTGTTGTACAGCGCATTCGGCGCGTCGTGGAACACCTGATTCGCCAGCCGGAAGAGGGCCAGGGCGGAATCCACGTTATCGGCCTGCAGGAACTCCACCCCCGGGTTCACCAGGGCCACCCAGGCGCCCCTGCGGTAGAACCCAATGTCGTCCCGGCATTCCGGCGCGAGCGCCTCGGCGCGGGCGAATGCGCTGTCGAGCCCGCCAATGTCACCCAGGGCGAGATAGGCCCGTCCCAGATAGTACCAGGCGGCGGGGTTCTTCTCCTGCCCCTTCTCCAGAATCGCCTCGGTCAACACCCGCTTCGCGTCGCCGAAGAGCCGGTGCTTGTTCTCGTCCACGCCCGTCTCGGTCCCGCTCTTCAGGTAGGTGCTCCCGCTGCTCACGAGATAGTTCCCCTTCTTCAGCTCGCACCCCGACCCGGGCTCGATCCACCGGGGGGGCGTCGTCTGGGCGACCCGCTCGCTCACCACCGTGGCCTCCTGCGCCGACAGCGATCCCGCGGCCACAACGCCCAGCAGCACCGACAACACCGTTCGCATCGTCACTCCTTTGTGTTCAGTCCGACGCCGCGGGCCCCGTACCGATCCCGCGCTGCGCTCGCTCAGTCACTTCCTGTGCCACCTCGTGGGCCGGCCGATCCAGCCGCCGGGCCGCCGCGGCCACGTCCTCGTACTCCGGCTTGATCCGCGGCCCATCGGGACCCTCCAGCACCTTGACCCGCACCGGCAGGCCCTCGGCTAGCTCTACCTCGATCTCGCGCCGCGGGAGGGTGACGCGCTCCGTCCGCCACCGACGCACGCCGGCCGTCGTGCTGTGACGGAAGAACGCGGCCACCACCGCTGCCTCGTCCGCAGGGGGCGTCACCGCCTCGATCCGGAAGCCGGGGCGGCCCTTCTTCCCGTGGGTGCCCCAGACCTGCACGTCCACCGCCCCGGCGGCCGCCAGCGCATGCCGCAGTGGATCCAAGTACTCGGGAGCCAGATCGTCCAGATCGGTCGCGACCACGACCGCCTCGCCAGCCTCCGCCGCCGGCTCCGCCACGACCAGGCGGAGGGCATTGGGGTATCCGGCGGGATTCCGCCCTCCGGCCCCCCACCCGGTGCGCACCCAGCGCCAGCGAGACGGGGGCGATGTCGCCTCCAGGACCCGCAGGAGCACCGCTCCGGTCGGAGTGGTGGCCTCCCCCGTCACCGGCCCGTCGGAGACGGTCTCCAGCCCTTCGAGCAGCAGTCCCGTCGCCGGAGCCGGCACGGGGAGCGCGCCGTGCGCGGCCCGCACCCAGCCTCGACCCAACGCCACCGGCCGGCTGAAGACCCGCTCCACGCCGAGCCGCTCGAAGCCCTCCAGGCCCCCCACGATGTCCACCAGCGCGTCGAGCGCACCGACCTCGTGCAACGCCACCCGATCCGGCGCCACGCCGTGCACCCGCCCCTCCGCCTCCGCGAGGAGCTTGAACGCGCGCACCGCCTTCTCCCGCACGACCGCGCTCAGCGGCGCCTTCTCCACCAACCCCACCAGCTCGCCGACGTGACGGTGCGGCCCGTGGTGCCCGTCCCCAGCGTGGCCGTGGTCGTGGGCCCCGACCTCGGGCGCTGGCGGCTCGTGCGACCCATCCGGCAGCCGGACGGTGACCTTGGTGGCCCCGACGCCGCAGCGATCCACTCGGGAGACCTCGACCGTCACCCCCTCCAGCCCCAGTCGCGCAGGCAGGCCCTTCAGCCACTCCTCCGGGGCGCCCGCGTCGAGCAGGGCACCGAGCAGCATGTCCCCGCTGATCCCCGCGGCCGGATCGAGAATGGCGAAACGCCGTTCAGACATAGACTTATAAATATCGCCCCGGCCTCCGCCCGATGCAATCACTCCGCGGGGCGATAGAGCCATCCGGCGCCGGTGTTGAACAGCACCACCCGCTCTCCCCCCGTCAGAGCCCCGGATTCCCGGAGGGCGATCGCGGCGGCCACGGTGGCCCCCCCCTCCGGGGAGAGGTCCACGCCCTCGAGGGCCGTCACCTCCGATGCCAGGGCCTCGAGCCGCGCATCCTCCACCGCGACCGCTCCTCCCCCGCTCTCGCGCAGGGCGGCGAGCATCAGGCGATCGCCCAGGGGACCGGGCACGCGCAGCCCGCTCGCCACGGTCCAGGGATCGCTCCAGGGCACGCAGCGGTCCGCTCCCTCCTCGAACGCCCTGACCACGGGGGCGCACCCGGTGGACTGGACGCTGTACATCCGTGGCAGCGGGCCGTCGATCCAGCCCCAGCCCGCGAGCTCCTGAAAGGCCTTCCACATGCCGATGAGGCCCGTCCCCCCTCCGGTGGGGTAGATCACCACCTCCGGGAGGCGCCAGCCCATCTGAAGGGCAAGTTCGAGACCCAGGGTCTTCTTTCCCTCGATCCGATAGGGCTCCCGGAGGGTGCTGAGATCGAAGGCCCCTGCGCTCGCGGCATGCTCCCGGGACGCCTTTCCGCAATCACCGATGTGTCCTCTCAAGAGGACAAGATCGGCTCCGAAGAGCCGTATTTGTGACAGGATGGTCGGTGGGGTCGTATCCGGGGCGAAGACCCTCACCCGGGCCCCGGAGCGCGCGCAGTACGCGGCAGCGGCGACTCCGGCATTGCCGGCGGTCGGGAGGGTGAAGCTGGTGGCGCCGGCCCGGGTGGCGCGGGTCACGGCCGCGCTCAGGCCTCGGGCCTTGAACGAGCCGGTGGGATTGGTGGCCTCGTCCTTCAGCCACAGATCCTCAAACCCGTACCGTTCGCCGGTCCGAGCCAGGCGCAGCAGGGGCGTGTCCCCTTCGCCCAGCGTCACCGGCTCCTCCTCCGGCTCGAGCGGGAGGAACTCGCGGAACCGCCACATCCCCTGGCGGCGACGGATCTCCGCCCGAACGGCGAGGGTCGGTGCCCGGCGGTCGGGATAGCGGACCAGCCACGGGTGGCCGCACCCGCAGACGGTGGGCAGGCCGTCGGGACTGCTGGTGGCCCCGCAGGCGTGGCACTCGAGGATCCAATCCATGGGGTCCTTGGGCGGAGAGGAAGCGAGGGGACTACCGGGACGAAGACTCGAGGTGCTCCAGGATCCTTCGGGCCAAGACCGTGGAGAACCCCGGCACGTCGGCGATCTCCGCGGCCGTGGCGCTGCGCACCCCGGCGAGGCTGCCGAATCGCTCGAGGAGGCGGCGCCGGCGGCTCGGGCCCACGCCGGGGACGTCCAGCAACGCCGAGGTCACCGTGCGCTGGGTGCGTCGCTGGCGGTTGTAGGCCAGGCCGAATCGGTGGGCTTCGTCTCGGGCCCGCTGCAGCAATCTGAGGGACGGGCTCCGGCGCGAGAGCCGGAGCGGCTCGGCCGAGCCCGGCAGGTAGATCTCCTCTTCCCGCTTGGCGAGGCTCGCCATCGGGAGCTCGGCCAGGCCGAGGGCGGCGGTGGCCTCGCGCGCCGCGCCCAGTTGGCCCCTGCCGCCGTCCACCACGAGCAGATCGGGCAGGGGCTTCTCCTCGTCGAGCCGGCGCCGGAGGTATCGGGTCACCACCTCCCGGATCGCGGCGACGTCGTCCTGCTGGTCCACGCTCTTGATCTGGAACTTCCGGTACTCCGCCTTCTTGGGTCGACCGGCCTCGAACCAGACGAGCGCTCCCACGGTGTCGCGTCCCTGGTTGGTGGAGATGTCCACGCAGACGAGGCTCCGGGGGACCCGGCTCAGGCCGAGGTCCCTCCCCAGGGCGTAGACCGGGTCCTCGGCCCGCTCGTCCGTCTCGAACGACTCGATCCGCAGGCTCTCCAGCAGGTGTCGGGCGTTCTGGTCGGCCAGCTCCAGCCACCGGTGCGCGGTGCCGCGCTGGGGCACGGTCAGGCGGGCGCCCGGCAGCAGCGAGGCCAGGCTCTCGGGCTCGCTCGGTGTGAAGGGGAGCGCCACGCGGCGGACCTTCCCCTCCGCCGGCACGTAGTACCGCACCAAGAAGGCGCTCAGCACCTCGTCGTCCGGCGCCTCCTCGACGTTCTCCAGGAAGCGATGCTCCCGGGAGACCACGCGCCCTTCTCGCACGCGGAGGAGGACGCCGACCGCGTCGTCCCGATCCCGGGCATAGCCGATCACGTCGGCGTCGCCGGTCCCCATGGCCTGGACCGCCGCGGGCGCCTCGACCTGTTCCAGCCACTTCAGGCTGTCCCGGAGATCCCGCGCGCGCTCGAAGTCCTGCCGATCGCTCGCGGCGAGCATGAGCTCGCGCACCTTGCTCCGCACGTCGAGTGTGTTCCCTTCCAAGAACTCGACCACCTCGTCGATCATCCGGCGATACGACGCCTGGTCTTGCCAGCCCACGCAGGGCGCGAGGCACCGCCCGATGTGGTAGTCGAGGCACGGCCGTTCCCGTCGCTCTCGCGGCAGGTCGTCTGGACAGCTCCGGACGGTGAAGATCCGCCGCACCAGGGCCAGGCTCTTCCGCATCCGGGCGACGTCCGTGAAGGGACCGAAGTACCGCGCGCCCGGGATGTCCGTTCGGCGGGTCACCAGCACCCGCGGGAACGGGTCCC
>JBFIUJ010000079.1:0-9721 GCA_041607595.1 Gemmatimonadales bacterium
AGGGACGGGCGGCGGCCATGCGGGCGGTGCGGGACGAGACCCTCTCGGCGCTGGCCGAGGAGTTCCCGGACCGGCGGGGCGAGATCCTGGCCGAGGTCGAGGACATCGAGTACCGGACCATGCGGCGCCAGGTACTGGAGCGGTCCGAGCGGGTGGACGGCCGGGACCTGGACACCGTCCGTCCGATCAGCGTCGATCCGGGGCTCCTCCCCCGGGCGCACGGGTCCGCCGTGTTCACACGTGGGGAGACCCAGGCGATGGTGGCGGTCACGCTCGGGACGTCGGACGACGAGCAGCGGATCGACAGCATCGACGTGATCGGCGAGACCACCAAGTCGTTCATGCTGCACTACAACTTCCCGCCCTACTGCACGGGCGAGGTCAAGATGATCCGGGGGACGAGCCGCAGGGAGATCGGGCACGGCAGCCTGGCCGAGCGCGCGCTCCAGCCGCTCCTCCCGCGCTACGAGGACTTTCCCTACACCCTCCGGATCGTCTCGGAGGTGCTGGAGTCGAACGGGTCGTCCTCGATGGCCACCGTGTGTGGCGGCTCGCTGGCGATGATGGACGCGGGGGTGCCGATCACCGCCCCCTGCGCCGGCGTGGCGATGGGGTTGGTGAAGGAAGGGGACAAGGTCGCGGTGCTGACCGACATCCTCGGCTCTGAGGACCACCTGGGCGACATGGACTTCAAGGTCGCCGGGTCGGCCGAGGGCATCACCTCCATCCAGATGGACATCAAGATCGAGGGCCTGGACCTCTCCATCATGAAGGAGGCCCTCGAGAAGGCCCGGATTGCTCGGCTCCACATCCTGAAGGAGATGGGGAAGGCGCTGGCCAAGCCGCGCCCGGAGCTCTCGCCCTACGCACCGCGCATCATCACCCTGCAGATCAAGCCCGACCGCATCGGCGACCTGATCGGCCCCAAGGGCAAGACGATCCGGGGCATTCAGGAGGCCACCGGCGCCCGCATCAACGTGGACGACAGCGGCGTCGTGACCATCGCCGCCGTGGGGGGCGAGGCCGGCCAGCGGGCGCAGGAGATGGTGGCTGCGATCGTGGCCGAGCCCGAAGTGGGCAAGACCTACGAGGGGCCGGTGAAGAGCACGACCGCGTTCGGCGCCTTCGTCGAGATCATGCCCGGCGTGGAGGGGCTGCTCCACATCAGCGAGCTGCAGCACGCCCGGACGGAGAAGACCGAGGATGTGGTCAAGAAGGGCGATATCGTCAAGGTCAAGCTGCTGGAGGTCGACGAGCGCGGGCGCATGAAGCTCTCGCGCAAGGCGCTGCTGCCCAAGGAGTAGCCCCCCGTGGAGACGGCCCGCCTCGACACGGGGCTGCACCAGACGAGCGCGCCCAACGGCGTTACGGTTCTCACCGAGGACCTGCCGGGGGTGCGCTCGGTTGCCGTCGGGATCTGGGTCCGCTCGGCGAGCGCCCACGAGCCCGCCCCCAAGATGGGGGTTTCCCATCTTCTCGAGCACATGGTGTTCAAGGGGACCGAGCGCCGCTCTGCCCGTCAGCTGGCGCTGGCGCTGGAAGTGCGGGGAGGGAGCCTCGACGCCTATACCGGTCGGGACTGCACCAGCTACCAGGCCCACGTCCTGGACGAAGACCTCCCCCTCGCGGTGGACGTGCTGACCGACCTGGTGCGGCGGCCCCTGCTGCGGGACCGCGACTTGGCGCCCGAGCGCAACGTGGTGCTGGAGGAGATCAACGGGGTGGCGGATACGCCGGACGACCTGGTCTTCGAACTCCACGCCGAGACGCTCTGGCCTCGGCACCCCTACGGCTACTCCATCCTGGGAACTCGGCATACGGTCGAGGGGATCACGACCACCGACCTCCAGGCCCTGCACGCGGCCGGGTACTATCGGGGGAACTGCGTCATCGCCGCGGCCGGGCGGCTGTCCCATGAGGCGCTGCTGGAGTCCTTGGCCGCCGAGGGGTGGTTCGAGGGCACGGAGCGCGAGGTGGCCCAACGGCCGATCGCACCCACCCCGGCCGAGCGCGGGGTGGTCCGGCAGGAGGTGCGGGACACGGCGCAGGCGCACATCGTGTTCGGCACGGATACCTTCCCCTATCGCGACCCGCGCCGCTACGCCCTCTCCATGCTGACCAACGCGTTTGGTGGCGGGATGTCGAGCCGACTCTTCCAACGGGTCCGGGAGGAGCTGGGCCTCGCCTATGCGGTCTACGCGTACCAGCAGCTGTTCCAGTCCGGCGGGCAGATCGGCGTCTACGTCGGGACCCAACCGGGGACCGCGGAGGAGGCCGTGGCCGCGATCCGGGAGGAGTTGGACCGGCTCGCCGCGCACGGGCTCGCGCCCGACGAGCTGGAGGATGCCCGGCGGCAGCTCAAGGGACAAGTGATGCTCTCGCTGGAGAGTCCCGGGAGCCGGATGAACCGGCTCGCGAGCGTTGCGCTGCACGGCGAGCCCTATCGTCCCCTCGACCGGATGCTGGCCGAGATCGACGCGGTCTCGGCGGACCAAGTCCAGGCGCTGGCGGCGGAGTTCTTCGCCGCGGACCGCCAGACCGTGATGCGGCTCGGGCCGGCGTCCTAGGCGCGCCACCGACCGTCCTCTTTCCCTACTTCTTGAGCACGAGACTCCCATGCGCATCGGCGTCCCGAAGGAAATCAAGACCAACGAGAATCGGGTAGCCCTCGTGCCGGCGGGGACGGAGAGCCTGGTCGCGGCCGGGCACCAGGTCCTGATCGAAGAGGGCGCCGGCGGCGGCAGCGGGTTCCCGGACGAAGCCTACACGGAGGTCGGGGCGACGATCCTGCCCACCGCTGAAGCGGTGTGGCAGCAGGCCGAGATGATCATGAAGGTCAAGGAGCCGATCGCGGTGGAATGGCCGCGGATGCGGCGGGGGCAGGTGATCTACACCTACTTCCACTTCGCGGCGGCGGAGGAACTGACCCGGGCGGTGATCGCGTCGGGCGCGGTCGCCGTGGCCTATGAGACCGTCCAGCTGTCCTCGGGCGAGCTGCCGCTGCTCACTCCGATGTCCGAGGTCGCCGGCCGGATGGCGGTCCAGGAGGGGGCGAAGTACCTGGAGAAGGTCTGCGGCGGGAGCGGGATCCTGCTCGGCGGCGTCCCGGGCGTCGCGCCGGGCGAGGTGGTGATCATCGGCGGCGGCGTCGTCGGCATCAACGCGGCGAAGATGGCCGCGGGGCTCGGCGCCCACGTGACCATCCTCGATGTCTCGCTGGATCGGCTCCGCTATCTGGACGACGTGCTGCCAGCCAACGTGGATACGGCCTATTCCAACCGGCACAACATCCTGGAGGCCATCCGCCGGGCCGACCTGGTCGTGGGCGCGGTCCTGCTGCCCGGGGCCAAGGCGCCGCATCTCATCAAGCGGGCCGACCTCTCGCTCATGAAGCCCGGCTCGGTGATCGTGGACGTGGCGGTGGATCAGGGCGGCTGCGTGGAGACCATCAAGCCCACCACCCACGAGAACCCGACCTATTTCGTGGACGGCATCCTCCACTACGCGGTCGCCAACATGCCCGGGGGCGTGCCGCGCACCTCCACGCTCGCCCTCACCAACGCCACGCTCCCCTACGGGCTCCGGCTCGCCCGGGACGGGTGGCGCACGGCGTGCGGGGCAGATCCCTCGCTGCGCCTGGGCCTCAACGTGGTGGAGGGGAAGGTCGTGTACCCCGGCGTGGCGGAGGCGTTCGGGCTCCCGCTGGTGGACGTCGCCAAGGTCCTCTGAGCGTGCTGGAGGTCTTGGTCACGCGGCTGCCGCACGGCGAGGGGCTGCCGCTGCCCGGCCGCGCCACGGCCGGCGCGGCGGGCTACGACCTGGCCAGCGCGGAGGAGGGGGTCCTCGGCCCGATGGAGCGGCGCCTGTTCGCTACGGGCTTCAGCATCGCGGTGCCCGCCGGCTACGAGTGCCAGCTCCGGCCCCGCTCGGGGCTGGCCCTGCGGCACGGGATCACGCTGCCCAACACGCCCGCGACGATCGACAGCGACTACCGCGGCGAGATCAAGGTGGCGCTGGTCAACCTGAGCCACGAGCCGTTCACCGTGACCCGGGGCATGCGGATCGCCCAGATGGTGATCGGCCGGGTGGAGGCAGTGGCCTTTCGCACCGTGGAGGCCCTGCCGGCCTCCGCGCGCGGGGACGGGGGCTTCGGCAGCACCGGCGCCTGAGAGGGCTCGGATCGTCCCGCTCGCGCGGCGGCCTCGCCCGGCCACCGGCCCGACGTTAGCTTTCCGCACCTTCACGCTCACACTCCTTGGCGTCCGGATGAGACTCCCTTCGTTTCGGTTCGACACACTATTGCCGGCCAACGAGATCGCCGTCGATCTCGGCACCAGCAATACGCTCATCTACGTCAAGGGCGAGGGGATCGTCCTCAACGAGCCGTCGGTGGTGGCGTTGGAGAAGGCCACCGGGCGGATCAAGGGGATCGGGCTCGAGGCCAAGCGGATGCTGGGGCGCACCCCGGACGGCATCCTCGCCGTGCGGCCGCTCAAGGACGGCGTCATCGGGGATTTCGACATCACCGAGAAGATGCTGCGGTATTTCCTCAAGACCATCATCGACAAGCACGTCTTCAGGGTGAAGCCCAAGATCATCGTGTGCGTCCCCTCTGGCATCACCGAGGTGGAGCGCCGGGCCGTGCGTGACTCGGCTGAAACCGCGGGCGCCAAGCAGGTGCTCATGGTCGCGGAGCCGATGGCGGCCGCGATCGGCGTCGGGCTGCCGGTCGAGACGCCCACCGGCAACATGGTGATCGACATCGGCGGCGGGACCACCGAGATCGCCGTGATCGCGCTCTCGGGCATCGTCTCGGACACCTCGATCCGCACCGGCGGGGACGAGCTGGATCAGGCGATCGTCCAGTTCATGCGCAAGAACTACAACTTGCTTATCGGGGAACCCACCGCGGAGGCGATCAAGATCAAGATCGGCTCCGCCGCCCCCGTCGGGGAGGAGCGGGAAATGGAGGTCAAGGGTCGCGATCTGGTCTCCGGCATCCCGAAGACCGTACGGGTGCACTCGAGCGAGATCCGGGAGGCCCTGCAGGAGCCGATCCAGCAGATCGTGGAGGCCGTCCGCCGCGCGTTGGAGATCACGCCGCCGGAGCTGGCGAGCGACATCGTCGATCGCGGCATCATCATGACGGGCGGAGGGGCCCTGATTCGCGGGCTCGACGTGCTCCTCTCGGAGGAGACCGGCCTCCCGATCCACGTGGACGAGGATCCCCTCACCTGCGTCGTGAGGGGCACCGGTCGCATCCTCGACGACTTCGAGAAGTTCCGCAACGTGCTGCAGACGTAGGGATGGCCCGGCAGCCCGCGCGTCTCCATTCGGCCAGGGATACGGTGCTGCTCCTGGTGTGCCTGACTCTCTCGCTCACGGCCCTGCTCGGGCCGCGCGAGTGGGGCGACGCCGTGGGGGCCGGGCTGCGCCGCACCGTGGCGGTCCCGCTCCTGTGGCTCCAGGAGCGGGCGGAAGAATCCCGGACCAGCCAGGCGCGCTTTCGCGCGCTCGCGTCGGCCCGGGACTCGGTCGCCGTCCTGGCCCAGGGCGTGCCGATGCTGCACACCGAGAACGACCGCCTCCGCGCCCTGCTCGGCCTCGGCCGGCGGATGACCGCCCGCTACGTCCCGGCCGAGGTGCTCCACCAGGCGCTGCCGACCGATGGCCGTACCCTCCTGCTGAGCGCCGGGGGCAACGACGGGGTGCTCCCGCTGCAGCCCGTGGTGGCGCCGGAGGGGTTGGTCGGGGTGACACGCTCGGTCGGGCCGCACGCCGCCGTCGTGATGACCTGGACCCACCCGGAATTCCGGGTGAGCGCGTTCACCCAGGGCGGCGAGACGTTCGGCATCGTCGCGCCGTCGGTGCCGGAATCGGCGCGGGAGCCGTTGCTCGAGCTGCGCGGGGTGCCATACCGCGACTCGGTCCCCGACGGCACCGTGGTGCTCTCCTCCGGCGTGGGCGGCGTCTTCCCGAAGGGCATTCCGATCGGCACGGTGATCGGCGTGGCGCGCGAGGCCACCGGCTGGGAACGGGTCTATCAGGTGCGGCCGACCGTGAACCCCGGCACGGTGTCCCATGTGCTGGTGCTGACCCAGTCGTCCACATGGCCGGCGGACTCTGTGCCGGACGACGCGGACCGGTGACGGTCGAGCGGGCGAACCGCATCCGGGCCGCCGCGGTCCTGGCCCTGCTCGTGGCGCTGCACTTTGCCGTGCGCCCTCGCCTGGGGAGCCCCCGGCTGACGCCGGACTTCCTGATGCTGGCGTTGATCCTGGTCGCGATCCGCAGCCGGCCGGGCGCGGCGGCGGTGGCCGGGTTCCTGGTGGGGCTGCTGGGCGACGCGATGACCCCGGCCCGGTTCGGCGCGGCCGCGCTGGCCCACACGCTGGTGGCGTATGTGGCCGCGTGGGGGCGAGCGGTCTTCTTCGCCGACAACCTGCTGGTGAACGCCGGCCTGATCGGCGTCGGGGTGTGGCTGCGGGACCTGCTGGTGCTGGTGGTGAGCGGCACCGGCGGCCGCGGGCTCCTCCTCGAGCTCGGGGTGTGGTCACCGCTCCTCGCGCTCTCGACCGCCTTGGCAGGGGTGGTGGTGTTGGCGATCTTCCGAAACTGGCTCGACATCCGGCTCGAAGAATGAACGCGTTCCACTCCCACCGCCTGCAGCAGCGGGCCACGATCGCCCGCGGGCTCGTGGCGGCCGCCTTCGCGGTCCTCGTGGTGGCGTTCTTCCGCGCCCAGATCGTCCATCACGAGCGCTTCCAACTGCGGGCCGAGGCGAACCGCCTCCGGCTCGTCTACCTGCCGCCCCCTCGCGGGCTGATCTACGACCGCCGGGGCGAGGTCATCGCCGAGAACGTCCCCGGCTATGCGGTGAAGCTCCTCGCGCCGAGCGAGGACTCGCTGCGGGCCGTGCTGTCCCGCGTCGCGCTCGTGGTGCCGCTGGACGCATCCCAACGGGCCGAAGTGATCCGGCGCTATCAGACGGCGCCCCATGAGGCCGCGCTCATCTTCAACGACGGCAGCTTCGAGGTCGTCTCGCGGTTGGAGGAGCATCGCGCGCTCCTGCCGGGGCTCGTGATCCAGGCGGAGCCCAAGCGGGTCTACCCCAACGGGCCGGCGGTGGCGCATTTGGTCGGGTACGTCGGCGAGGTCACGGGACGAGACCTGGATGAGCGGCGGTTCGAAGGCGCGCGGATGGGCACCATCGTCGGTCGGTCCGGCCTGGAGCTGGCCTACGACGCGACGCTGCGGGGGCGGACTGGGGTGCAGTACATCGAGGTGAATGCCTTCGGGCGACTGGTGCGGGACGAGGGCGTGGCCCCGACGCTGGCGCCGACCGCCGGGCAACCGATCCGGACGACGATCGATCTCGGGCTCCAACGCTACGTGGACAGCCTCTGGCGGGCGGACGGCCGGGGGTTCCGGGGCGCCCTGGTGGCCATGACACCCCAGGGAGAGATCCTCGCCCTCTACTCCTGGCCCGCGTTCGACCCGAACCAGTTCATCGGCGGGATCTCCCGGGACGACTGGCGGCAGCTGAACACGGACCCCGCCAACCCGCTGTTCAATCGGGCGATCCAGGCCCGCTACCCGCCCGCCTCCCCGTTCAAGCTCGCCACCGCCGCCATGGACATGCGCCGCGGCCTGGTCCGGATCGAGAGCCGGATGCCGGAGCCGTGCCGGGGCGGGCTCCAGATGGGGAACCGGTACTTCCGGTGCTGGAAGAAGGAAGGGCACGGATCGCTCGACCTCGAGGGGGCGATCGCGAAGAGCTGCGACGTGTATTTCTACCAGCTGGGGCTGCGGCTGGGGCTGGATGCCATCCTGAGCGACGGGGTCCTGCTCGGGTTCCGCGACCGGACGGGGGTGGATCTCGAGAACGAGGCCGCGCCGATCTACCCCTCCACCACGGCGTACTTCGACCGGGTGTACGGTCCCAGCGGCTGGAACAAGTGGGGCGCCACGCTCAACTTCTCGATCGGGCAGGGCGAGAACACCCAGACGCTGATCAACATGATGCGGTTCTACCAGGCGCTCGCCGCGGACGGGCAGGCGGTGGCGCCCTATCTCGTCGCGCCCAAGACGCGCCAGGTCCGCACGCTGGGCCTCGACGCCCAGCAGCTCGCCGACCTGCGGCGCGCGCTGGTCATGGTCGTGGAGCGGGGCACCGCCGCCGCGAGTCGCCGGGCGGACCTCTCGACCGCCGGGAAGACGGGCACGGCGCAGAACTCCCATGGGAAGGACCACGGCTGGTACATCGGGTTCGCGCCGGCG
This sequence comes from Gemmatimonadales bacterium, assembly GCA_041607595.1. Lineage (GTDB taxonomy): Bacteria > Gemmatimonadota > Gemmatimonadetes > Gemmatimonadales > GWC2-71-9 > JBFIUJ01. Next base: position 8,281 of record JBFIUJ010000079.1, read on the forward strand.
GACGATCCCGAGATCGTCGTGGGGGCGATTCTGGAGTTTGCCGAGCACGGCTCGGCGGTCGCCCCGCTGGTCGTGAAGGTCATGCACCGCTACATCCGCGGGGCGGGCCCGACCGAGCCGATCACCGTGGTCGCCCCGGAGGACTCGGCTCCGCGCGCGGTGCGATTCGGTCCCGATGCGTTCCTCCCGCTCGCGGTGCCCCCCGAGTCCACCCAGGTGCGGCTGCCGCGGCCATGAGTCGTCGCCTGGGGCTGGATCGGCCCCTGCTCATCACCGTGGGCGCCCTGCTGCTCTTCGGGCTCGCCGCGCTCTACTCCGCGGGGCAGACCGACGTATCCTCGTCGGCGAGCGGCGCCTGGCAGCGGCAGCTGGTGTGGGTGGGGCTGGGGCTCCTGGTCGGCTGGCTCGCCTTCCGGAGCTCGCCGCGGATGTTGGAGTGGGCGGCACCGTTCGTCTACGGCGCCGCCCTCGTGCTGCTGCTCGTGACGCTGCTGGTCGGGATCGGCTCCGGTACCGCCGCCAGCGCCAAGAGCTGGCTCTCCATCGGAGGCATTCGCTTCGGGCAGCCGGCGGAGTTCGCCAAGCTCGCCGTCCTGCTGCTGTTGGCCCGATACCTGTCCACCCGGCGCGAGCCGCCGGCCACGCTCCGCGACATGCTGACCCCATGCCTGATCGCGGGAGTCCCGTTCCTGCTGGTCCTGCGGCAGCCGGACCTCGGCAGCGCGATCGTCTTCGTCGGCATCCTGTTCGCGATGCTGTTCTGGGCCGGAGTGCGCCCGCACCTGCTCTTCCTGCTCGCGTCGCCGGTGGTGAGCCTGCTCCTCGCCTTCAACACGGGCCTCTGGGCCCTGTGGATGATCGCGCTCGGCGTCTTCCTCTACCTGTGGCGCCCCTACCTGGTCGAGGGGGTAGCGGTCTACGTGGTCAACTCGGTGATGGGGGCAGTCGCGATCCCGGTCTGGCAGCGCCTCGCCCCCTACCAACAGAACCGACTCCTCACCTTCCTCAACCCGGAGGTGGACCCCCGCAACGCCGGGTATCAGGCGATCCAGTCCAAGCTCGCCATCGGGTCCGGGGGTTGGTTCGGCCACGGGTTTACCGACGGGCCGCAGAAGCGGCTCGCCTTCCTGCCGGAGCAGTACACCGACTTCATCTTCTCGATCGTCGGCGAAGAGCTGGGATTCGTGGGCGTCGCCCTCGGCTTGATGCTCTTCCTGATCCTCTTCCTGGTGCTGGTGCGCATCGCCCGCCGGGCCACCGACCCCTTCGCCAGCCTGGTGGCCTTCGGGGTGCTCGGCCTCCTGTTCACCCACGTCTTCGAGAACATTGGGATGACCGTGAATGTGATGCCGATCACAGGCATCCCCCTCCCGTTCTTTTCCTACGGGGGGTCGTTCATGCTGGTCACCATGGCCTCGATCGGGCTCGCCGCCCGGGTGGC
>JBFIUJ010000080.1:0-9656 GCA_041607595.1 Gemmatimonadales bacterium
CCGCCGCGTTTCGGCCCGTCTCGAGGGTCAGGGCGTCACGTTGTCGCAGATCACCGACTGCGGGTTGTTCAGCTCGTCTCCCGTAACCGGGAGCGAGGTCTGATCGCCGAAGATGCCGCCCTTGCTGTTGCCGTCCAGGACGTAGGGCTGCCCGCCCCCGCCCGGGAACACCGACGCCGCGGTGCGCCCGTACTGCCGCACCAGGCGCCGCATGTCACCCAGCCGGTGTCCTTCCGCGTAGAGCCAGAAGGCCCGCTCCCGGAAGTGCAGGTCCACCCGGGCGGCCTGCGTACCCGGATCGACCAGCGGGGTCAGGGCCGGGAAGGTCGGGTATCCCGGCGGCGGAGCCGGGATGAGCGAGGCCGTGGCCCGGAGGGTGTTGAGGATGCCGAGCCAGGCCACGGGATCGGTCTGGAGCGCCGCCTCGGCCTCGATCAGCCGGGCGTCGATGCCGTTCGCCGCGGAGACCGGGGCGTCCAGGTCCCGGTACTTCCCCAGGTCGTACTGCGGGGTCGCGTTGTCGAACCCCAGGTCGTTCGCGGGCGACCGGCGCCAGACGACACGGGGGTCGTTGGCGGAGCGGTAGTTGAGCCCGTTCCCGCCGTCCAGGTTGGCCACCGACCAGCGCTCCGAGTTCACGTTGAACGCGAAGATGCCGTTCGATTGACGCGACGTGGCGGAGGAGTGCTGGATCAGGTAGCTGAACGTTGAGGGCACGTCCGCCGGCGTGACCAGCGCGGCGGCGGCAGCATACTGCCCGAGGCCGAGCAGCGCCCGGGCCTTGCCCACCAGCGCGAAGCGACGGTTGGTCGTGGCGGTGGCGCTCGTCCCAGCCGGGTAGGCCAGGGCCGAGTCGAAGCGCTGGATCGCCCGCTGGAAGATCTGGGCCGTCGTGAGCGGCGACCCGAAGGTCAGGTTGCCGCTCAGGTCCGCCTCGCTGAAGGGAATGCCGGAGCAATACGCCGCGGCGATGTGGTGGGTGATGTTGCCGGCGAGGGCATAGGTCTCCGCGATCCGGAGCGAGTCCGCCGCGGTGAGCGCATTCGCTCGGGCGAAGTCCGCCGCCTGCTCGGCCGACCGGCGGGATCGCATCACGTTCCGGAACACGCCCGTGAGCGTACCATTCTGGACGTCGATGGTCCGCCGGTCGTACTCCTGGCGGGTCGGGAAGGTGCCCGAGTGGACGTACTCGTCGGACATCATCCCGGTCACGAGGATCAGACCCTCGGTGCCGCCGTTGTTGCCGTCCATGGCGAAGGCGTAGTCGCCGATGGCGCCGGCCCGGAGGGCCTGGATGCCCCCGGGGGTGAGGATGTTGGCGGGATCCACCACGTCGGGCGTGGTGACCCGCAGGATCGAATCGGGCGAGCATCCCGCGGCGACGACCGCCGCGAGGGCCAGGGCCGCGAGCGCCCTGGCCGATCGTCCGAGGGTCCGGTCACGAAGAATGGAAAGCATGCGTCGCTCCGATCAGAAGCTCAGGTTCACGCGCGCGAGCAGCGTGCGGACCTGGGGCTGGGTGAGGAAGTCTCGGGTGCCGAAGTTGGACCCCGTCGTCTCGAGCACCTCGGGGTCCACCCCGCGGTAGTCGGTGATCGTGCCGAGGTTCCGCCCGGCGAGCGTGATGCTCATCCGGCTGGCGCGGAAGGCCGCGGCCCAGGCGTCGGGGGCGTTGAAGGTGAGCGAGACTTCACGGAGCTTGATGAACCACGCGTCCTCGAAGAAGCCGAAGTTCGTCGCCGAGGGGTGGAACCGCCGGGCCACTACGCGCGCCTGGTCCTCGAGCGAGGCGTTGGGATCCATCAGGCCCTGGCAGTTGTTGCCGGTGGCGGTGCAGCGGAAGACCTCAGTCAGGTTGAGCTGCTTGTGCCCGCCCCGGTAGTCCGCCTGGGCCCCGAGCCGGACCTTGTTCTTGAAGAGCGTGACCCCGGTGTTCAGGGAGAGCTCCCGGGTCGGGAAGGGGGAGCCCGCGAAGACGGCGGTGTCGCCGACGGTGAGCTCGCTCAGCACGATGACGCCGTCGCCGTTGGCATCGTCGAAGGTGTAGGGCCGGGCCCAGAAGCCGCCCAGCGGGTAGTTGGGCACGAACCGCCTGTCGCCCTCGACGATGGGTGGGATGCCCTCGCCCAGCGTCCGCAGGTTGTTGCGGTTCTTGGATGCCGTGATCGTGAAGTCGAGCCCAAAGTCCGGCGAATCGATCGGCCGGGCGTTGAGGGAGACCTCGAACCCAGAGTTCCGGACGGAGCCCAGGTTCTCGAGCCGGCTGGTCGAGACCCCGGCCGAAGGCGGCAGCACCCGGTTGATCAGCGCGTCGCTGGTCACCTTGTCGTAGAAGGTGAACTCGAGGCCGACCCGATCGCTGAACAGGGTGGCATCGAAGCCGACTTCCAGCTCCTTCGACTTCTCGGGCTTCAGGTTGGCGTTGCCCAGCGCGCCGAAGGTGATGCCGTTCAGCGTGGCGTTGTCGCCCGAGACGGCGGTCGAGGTGAAGAACTGCACCGCGTCCAGCACGCCCGGCTGGAGCCCGGAGGCCCCGTAGGAGCCGCGGAGGCGCAGGGTGTTGAGGAACCCGATCTGCGGCCAGTAGGGCTCGTCCGAGACCAGGTAGGACACGCTGGCCTTGGGGAAGACGATCGCGTCGAAGTCCTTCCCGAAGGAGCTATTGTCGTCCACCCGGATGGCGGCGGTCAGGAACAGCCGATCCTTGTACGCGATCTGCTGCTCCACGAACCCGCCGAGCGTGACCGAGGTGCTCTTCGACTCGGTGGCGGTCAGGATCTGCGCGCCGTCGATGTCGTCCTGCCCGAACACGAGCCGGCTCCCGGTGGCCCCATTGGAGAAGGCCACGTCCTTGAAGTACTGGAGCCCCACCGTCGAGCGAGAATTCAACGTCGAGGTGGCTCGCACGTTCGCCGAGGCGCTCCAGTCGACCGTGTACGTCTTCAGCTGGAAGCGGTTGTCGGTCTTGTTCCCGAGGGGGAACGTGGAGAAGGCCGGCGCCTGGCCGGTCGGATCCAGGGCCAGGTCGGTCCGGTTGTTGATGTCGTAGCCGAAGGCGACCCGCGTGCTGAAGAAGCTGAGCGGGCGCCAGTTGCCCTGGAGGCTCCCGGTGAAGCGCTCGATGTCCTGCTGCCGCAGCAGGGAGAAGATCTCCCCGGGCCGGAAGAAGCCCCAGCCGCCGTTGCCGGTCGTGTCCACCCGGCCGAAGTAGCCGCTCGGCAGCATCCCCAGCACGTTGTTGTCGTTCTGGGGCAGCCGGGTGTTGCTCGACACATAGCCCGTCGAGATCTGGACGTCCGCGTTCGGGAGCACCTGGGCGTTCAGATTGGCCCGGAGGTTCACCTTCCGCAGGTAGTTGGGCCGGAGCACGTTGTCCGGCAGCTCGCTCACGCCGCGGGAGGTGAGCAGGCGCTGCTCCTCCAGCGCGGGCAGCTCGAACGTGCCGGTCTCGCTCTCGAACTCGCCCGCCACGAAGTACTGGGCCAGGTCGCTTCCGCCGGTCACGCTCAGGCCGTACTGCTGGCGGTTGCCGCTGCCGATCGGCGAGGTGGCCGAGTTCTCCAGCACGTTGAAGGTCGCAACGCTATCGCGGGTGCAGAGCCCGGCCACGTTGTCCACCAGGTTGCAGGTGACCGTGGCGCCCGCGGTGTTCGTGCCGTAGCCCCGGTAGTTGTCGGGATAGGTGTTGGGATCCGAGATCGTGCCCTGCTCGACGTAGAAGTTCCACTTGGCGCGACCGGCAGACCCCCTCTTGGTGGTCACCCGGATGACCCCGTTGGCGGCCTCGGTGCCGTACAGCGTCGCGGCCGAGGGGCCCTTCACGATCTCGATGGACTCGATGTCCTCGGGATTGAGGTCGTTCAGCCGCGAGATCGACTGCCCGCCGGTCCCGACGCTGAAGCCGGTGCCGCTGCCGGCCCGGACCCCGTCGATGTAGAGGAGCGGGTCGTTGGAGAGGGAGACGCTGTTGGATCCCCGGATCCGGATCCTGGTGCCGGCGCCGGTGGTCCCCGAGCTGGTCGTCACCTGCACGCTGCTGGCTCGGCCGGAAAGCAGGTTGGACAGGCTCAGCACCGGCTCCATCTGGGCCACCTGATCCGCCTTGATGACCGAGACGGCGTTGCCCAGCTCCAACTTGCGCTGATCGCCGGTGGCGGTGGAGACGATCTCCTCCAGCTGGAAGGGTGCGGCCTTCAGAGAGAAGTTGAGCTCCGCGGCCTCACCGGCAACGACGGTCACCGGCAGGCGCTTCGACTCGAAGCCCACCAGAATGGCGCGCACGTCGAAGTTGCCGGCCGGCACGCCGGAGATGCTGAACCGCCCCTCGGCGTTGGTGGACGCCGCGCGGTTGGTGCCAACGACGAGCACGACGGCGCCCTGCAGCGGCGCGGCACCCGCCTGGTCGGTCACGGTGCCGCGAATCGTCCCGGTCCCCTGCGCCCACGCCGTCCCGGCCGCGAGTCCCAAGGCGACGAGGGCCGCACACAGCACTCGACTCACATTGAACTGTCGCATGGTTGATTCCTCGAAAGTGGTCGTCAAAGCCAGAATGCGCGCGGACACCCGTCCGCGATCCCCACACGTGCTGTCAGGACGCCATCGCTCCTCCTAGGGTTGGCGCTCCGCGCCCCAATGCCAGGGCCCGACCGGGAAAAGCCCGGATCGACGGACCGCGGTCCTCGGGGACCCCGGTCCGGCGGAACGAGTCGGATCAGTTGTCGGATTAAGACGGGGCGGCGCTGCTCGGTGCTCTGGGACCCACAGGCCAATGCGAGTCCTACACCAAGAATGGCCGCCGAACCAACATCCTGCCACCGCCCCCGGCCGGTCGGATCCCCATCGGGGGAATCACCGTGAGCCGGCCTCGGGTCAGTGCTCCAATGCTGTCGTTGGTGGCCTCAGGGGGTGAAGCCCACCACAAGTTGCATGATTCTCTTCCGGCCGCAAGGGGGAATCTCCAAGCCCGGCGGCGGGTCCTGATCAGGGGACGAGCGAGCCCGGTGCCTCATGCACCGCCCTCGGATCGCGGGGCGACGAGCGGTCGGATCAGGAGCCCTCGGCCGACTCCTCCAAGGCGAGCAGCCGGTCGTACGCGGGAAGCGTGAGGAAGTCCTCGAACGCCTCCCCGGTCACCAGCTGGTCCAAGAGCGCGGCCGCCTCCAGGTGCCTGCCCCGCGCCCAGGCCTCGTCTCCAACCGCGCGCCGCATCCCGGTCAGCTCCTCGTCCCGCACCGCCTCGTAGAGCTCCGGGGTGACCGGGCGGCCGTCCTCCAGGCGCGCTCGATGGTGGATCCACTGCCACAGCTGGGACCGGGAGATCTCGGCGGTGGCCGCGTCCTCCATCAGGTTGAAGAGGGGCACGCACCCCTGGCCGCGCAGCCAGGCCTCCAGATAGAGGATCCCGATCGCGGTGTTGGTCCGCACCCCCTGCTCGGTCACCGGCCCCTCCGGCACCGTGAGCAGGTCGGCCGCGCGCACCTGGACGTCCTCCCGCGACCGATCCAGCTGGTTGGGCCCCGGCATCGCCGAGGTGAAGACGTCCCGGGCCAGCTCGACCAGGCCCGGATGGGCCACCCAGGTTCCGTCGTGGCCTGCCTGGACCTCACGCTCCTTGTCGGCCACCACCTTGGCCATGGCGACCTTGTTGGCGGCCGGGTCCGCCTTGATCGGGATCTGCGCCGCCATCCCGCCCATGGCGTGGACGCCCCGCAGGTGGCACGTCTTGATGACGAGGTGGGTGTAGGACCGCAGGAAGTGGCGGTCCATCGTCACCAGACCACGGTCGGGCAGCACGAACTCGGGGCGGGTGCGGAACTTCTTGATGACGCTGAAGATGTAGTCCCAGCGCCCGCAGTTCAGCCCGGCGCTGTGCTGCCGCAGCTCGTGCAGGATCTCGTCCATCTCGAACGCGGCCAGGATCGTCTCGATCAGGACCGTGGCCTTGATCGTGCCCTCCGGGATGTCCAGCTCCCGTTGCGCCGCGAGGAACACGTCGTTCCAGAGCCGCGCCTCGAGGTGGCTCTCCAGCTTGGGCAGGTAGAAGTAGGGGCCGCTGCCCTTCGCCAGGAGCCGACGGGCGTTGTGGAAAAAGAACAGTCCAAAGTCGAACAGGGCGGCGGACACGACCTCCCCGTCCACCACCAGGTGCCGCTCCGGCAGGTGCCACCCCCGGGGTCGCACCATCAGCGTGGCCACCCGCTCGCCCAGCGCGTAGCGCTTGCCCTCGGGCGACTCGAAATCGATGAGCCCGGCGACCGCGTCGCGCAGGTTGAGCTGGCCCTCCACCACGTTGCCCCAGGTCGGGGCGGTGGCGTCCTCGAAATCCGCCATGAACACCTGGGCCCCGGAGTTCAGCGCGTTGATGATCATCTTTCGGTCCACCGGGCCGGTGATCTCCACGCGACGATCCAGCAGGTCCTTCGGCAGCGGCGCCGCCCGCCAGTGCCCCTCCCGCACGCTGCGGGTCTCCTTGAGGAAGTCCGGCCGGCCGCCGTCGTCCAGCCGGGCCTGGACCTCTTCCCGCGCCGCGAGGAGCTCCCGACGGGTGCGGTCGAAGCGGCGGTGCAACCCGGCGACGAAGCGCAGCGCCTCCGGCGTCAGGACCTCCTCCGACGCCTCCGTGACGGGACCCAGTACCTCGATCCCCTCCTGGAGGAGGGTCGCCGTCGGGAACGCACCGGTATTGCGAAGATCGGACACGCAGCCTCCGTGGTGAATCAGGGGTCGGGCGGCGCACCCGGCCGCTCGGGGCGAAAGATGCGCGGGGGGGCGGGCGCTTGTCCACGCGCCCCGCCCCCCCGATCCGAAGGGCCGGGCATTCCCTTGGGAGCGCCCGCCCCGCGGCCCCACCGGCCTAGTGGCGGGCCAGCATCGCCTTGATCGGCCTCACGAACAGCGCGAGCAGGACGCACGCCGCGAGTACGAACACGGTGACGGCCGTGAAGATCTGCCCGGTGGTGAAGGTCTCGTAGAATCCGGCGACGTTCCCCCCGATGAAGTTCCCCACCGAGCTCGCCAGGAACCAGACCCCGAGCATCAGGCCGGCGTAGCGCGCCGGGGCGAGCTTGGTCATCGCCGAGAGCCCGACCGGGCTCAGACACAGCTCGCCGATGGTGTGGAGCAGGTAGGCCATGATCAGCCACATCGGCCCCACCCGGGCCCCGCCGGCCGTGAGCCCGGCCGCGGGGATCAGGATCGCGAAGCCGAGGGCCAGGAAGAACAGCCCGAAGGAGAACTTGGCCGGGCTCGAGGGATCCCGCTTGCCGAGCCAGACCCAGAGCCAGGCGAAGACGGGGGCCAGCATGAAGATGAACACCGCGTTGGCCGACTGGAACCAGCTCGCCGGAAAGGAGAAGCCCAGGATCGTCGTATCGGTGCTCCGGTCGGCGAACAGGTTGAGCGTGGACCCGGCCTGCTCGAACGCGGACCAGAACACCGAGGCGCCGAGGAACAGCACCAGGATGACCACGTGGCGTTTGCGCTCATCGCGATCCCGGCTGCCGGCGGTCAGGAGCCACGCAAAGAAGAGCAGCGGGGTCAGGCCGAGCACCCAGCCCATCACCGTATTGATCTGCGGCATCGCCGCCAGGGTCTCGTCGCCCGAGGTGAGCAGGACCGCCGCCCCGGCCAGGAGCACGGCCAGGAGTCCCACCAGGGCGCCCCGCCGACCGCCGGCGCCCAACGGATCGCCCGGATCTCGGCCGGCGCCCCGCAGGTGCTTGGTGCCGAGGACGTACTGGATGATCCCGAAGAACATGCCCACGGCCGCCGCGCCGAAGCCCCAGTGCCAGGAGCGGCTCGGATCCATGCCCCAGGACGTGAGCATCGCCTGGAAGCGCGGATCCTGTGCCAGGAAGCCGCAGACGAAGGGCGAAATGGCCGCGCCGAGGTTGATGCCCATGTAGTAGATGGAGAAACCGGCGTCCCGCCGGACGTCCTCCGCCGGGTAGAGCTGACCCACGACGGTGCTGATGTTGGGCTTGAGCAGGCCGGTGCCGATGATGACCAGGAAGAGCCCCAGCAGGAAGAAGTTGAGACCCTCCATCGCCAGCGAGATGTGGCCGAACATGATGATGATCCCGCCGTACAGCACCGAGCGCTGTTGCCCCAGCACCCGATCGGCGATCCACCCGCCCGGAAGCGAAACCAGGTAGACCATGGCGGTGTAGAGCGCGTAGATCGGTCCCGCGGTGGCGGTGTCGAAGCCCAGGCCACCGGCCGCGAGCGGTGCCGTCATGAACAGGATGAGGATCGCGCGCATCCCGTAGTAGCTGAACCGCTCCCACATCTCCGTGAAGAAGAGGGTGGAGAGGCCGCGGGGGTGTCCGAAGAAGGCGGTGTCGGACGGATCCGACGCGGGCGGAGTCGGCGACGCGCCGGCAGCCGTGGTGGCCAAGGGAAGCTCCTTGCGAGGGCGGGGTGACGAGAGAGGGAGGGCCGGTGCCGCGCGCTAGCGGGCCCGTTGCCGGAGGATGTCGGTGAGCACCACGCGATCGATCTTGCCGTCCATGCGCACCCGGACGTCGTAATTTTCCCAGTACATGAAATCGCGCAGCGCGGCCAGGAAGTTCGGGGTGGCCGAGCCCTCCGGCCGACGTAGCCAGCGCTCCGCCTGGCCCGCGGACTCGCTCAGGAGGATCGGCTCCAGCACGCGGACGATCTCCGGGCTGATGGGGATCAGGTCCGCGGGATCGCTCGGGAAGAAATGCAGCCGGTGCAGAGCCAGCAGCCGACCCAGCTCGGCGATCGGATCCGGCGCATCGTACACCCGGATGTCGACGAAGCGGTCGTTCGCGCCCAGGTAGCCGCCCCCGCGCCGGACGACGAGGAGCGCTGCCGACTGCATGCCCCGCTTGTCGCCGCCGCCCCGTTGCCCGGCCTGCAGGGCGGCCAGCAGCCGGTCCGCCAGCGAGCCCGTGGCCCGCTCGAAGCCGTCGGTCATCTGGGCCACGGTCCGGTCCGAGACCACGATGTTGGCCTGGGCCGCGTAGGTCCGACCGACCAGGACCTCGCCCTTGCCCCCGGCCACGCTCCCGCGGCCGTTCGGCGCGCCGACCCGACCGCCGGCCCAGTCGAACGTCCGCTCCCCGGTGAAGCTGGCCGCCCGCCCCGTCGCGTCCACCATCCCCACCTGGCGGTCGGCGAGCATCGTGTCCGTCCGCATGATGATGCGGAGCGCCTCCTCCGCCGAGGCCCCGCGTGCCATCAGCGGGAGGCCCTCCTCGCCGTAGGCCGTGTTGGCCAGGCTCTGGGTGGCCACCGCCCCGACGCCGGCCTCGGCCCACGGCACCAGGCCGCCCACATTGGGGAACTTGGACTGCACGGCGACGCCGAGATCCCCGGTCGCCGAGTCCCACGCGACGATGCTGTAGGTGTGGGCCAGCTTGTGTCCGTGACTCGGCGGCGCGCCCGGAACCGTCTGCGCCGCCGCCGGCGTGCCGACGAGCAGGCAGACCATCCCGATCGTCCGGGCCGCCGTCAACCGTCGCCCCGCATCTTCTTCTTCAGGTGGGCGAGCTGGGCCTCCACCGCCGCCTCCCGCGCGGCGTGGTCCAGCTCCGACTGGAGGAGCTCGTCCCGGAGGTCGGTGCCCGGGCGCGCGCCCCCGGCGCGCTCCACCTCCCGCCAGGCCGCTTCCGCCGAGGTGGAGCCGGCGG